>JBILTA010000808.1:0-4399 GCA_044371785.1 Pirellulaceae bacterium
AGTCTGGGACGATCAGAGGGAATGTGATTTCGATTACATAAATGGCCGCATCTCGGTGTCTCCACGCCATGCTGCAAGCGCGATTCTGCCAGGTAGAAGCTGGTTGCGAATTGATGCGGCCACCGCGGATTTAGAGGAGAAGCATGTAGCCTCAATAGGTATACCGCAGTTTTCGCTCGAGTTTGTTGAACGAGTAGGGGAGGCGTATCACTCCGCGGTTGGTAATCCTTATCAGACAGCGGAGCCTGAAGCTGATATCGCCTTCTTTCGAGGAGTGGCGCTCTTGAACGCGCTACCTGCTATTCCAGATGCGTACTCCGAGGTTCGACGAGACGCATATACAGGCTTTCTGCTAGCGACCATCGGCTATTCAAAATTCCGGGTGTTCCAGGCGCAGCGGCTTCAGGGAGAGGAGTACGCGAATGATGAGAGGGCGCTTCGAGCGCAAGCGCTTCTGGGGGTCGATTTGGCGCTTGTTGATCACTCGTTGCCAGCCGAGCCAGCCGATCGAGCCGCTCTGGAGGATTACTTCGGCCATCTTCAGGAGGTGTCGGCATCCCGATTGTTCTTCGCTGGGGCTCGTTTATTGGCAGAACCACCCTATATTAATGGAAAAGCTGACCTTGGCGATGAAGCCTTTGCGATCTACGCGAAGCTGATCAGAAACGGCTTAGAGGAGGGATTGGCTCGTCAGCAGATCGTTGAAACGATCGAACATCTGATAGAGCGAGGTACGATGATGAAGGCGTTGGCGCACGCAAACGCGGAGCTCTCGTGGGCTCAGCGAGGAACTCAACTTTTGGATCTATCGAAGTAGGTTATGGCCGGCGATCTCTCTCAAGGATGTGGCGCGAATTGTAATTGCGACCTCAAGGCGGAGACGATGGGCAAGGTCGCCGCTGAGATAGGTCGAGGTGCTGATGCCCTCGCCGTTTTGAGCAAAGCGAAAAAGTTCGACTTCGGAAAGCCTCCGGGACCGAGCGCTGGAGCTCTCTCTGAGATGGCTAAGTCACCGCCGGGCTTAGGCACTGGAGGCGCCGGCCGGTTAGAGGGCAATAAGGGTCCTGTGCAAGGCCCTGCTGCGGCCTTCACGGCAGCACCTCCGGTAAACGCAAACTTTCGAACTGAGTCTCCTCAACCGATCCAAGCCAAAGTGATTGCGACACCGCCGCAGGGATCCAGTATGGATGCAGGCAGTAGGCCGCAAGGTGCGCCTGTGAATCGTACAATGACGCCACCCTTGCAGAGTGTGGCGAACGCCGCGACTGGAGCTGTTAAAATAGAGGCGCCGCTACCGTCACAGGGTAAAGGAGGCGCGGTCTCTCAGCAGGGAGTAGGTCCCGAAGCGTCACCTATCAAGGCTTCTCCTTCCGAGTCTCGAGTCGGCGGAGGTGTCTCTGGGCATTCCTCTACCACTCCATCACCAGAGCGACCCGCTGCTCGCAGCGGCGAGGCTGCGTTGCGACCCGCAAGTTTGGAGACGTCTGGGGGAGTCTCTCGGTCGGAAACGAAGAGTGTTGTTTCGCCGGCAGACCCGAAGCGTGAGGGTTTTTCAAAAGGCACGGCGATCGGCGAGAATGTTCGTCTTTCGCAAGACTCCCCGTCTTCGTCGCGTGCGTCACCTAATGCTGGGGCGCCTTTGTTGGAGCGAAAGACAGGGTATATAGGTTGGCAAACCGATCGAATGACGACAGGCTCAGACGTCGCAAGGACGAGTGTGGGTGATCGAGGGAACTCCAGGGAGGCTGTTAGCTTGAATGCATCGACTCCGGATTCTCGTCGAACCGTCAGTGCTAGTGCGCGTGCAGAATCCTCTACGTCTGCGCAGAGTAGCCGGGAGGCTCGAAAGCAGGATGTTTTAGAAAGGGAAAGTTCTGGCTCCCCGAGAGGATCGTTGCCTCGAGTGCAAGGAGAGCGCATGTCAGCGCCAAGGTTACCTGAATCTCGCCGAGTAGAGCGAGGGGTCGATGTGGGGCGTGTTTCGGGAGCTCCGACGCAGGGGCTAGAGAAGGGGGGTGTGCCAACAAAGGTGGTGGGTGCGAACCCTTCAAATCAGGAACGTTTGGTAAAGATAGGTGTCACTACAGGTTCATCCCAAGAGAGGGGTGCTAGCGCTGCGATGAGATCTTTAGGGGGAGCGGCTCCTCGCACGACGCCACAGAATAGTATTCGAACGGTGCGTGGCGCATTGGGTGCTGGATTCGAAAAAGCAGCTACTCGTGCCGCGCCGTCGGCTGAAACAACACCGACACGCACAGCTTCAAATCGAGAGCAGGTAAGGTCGCAGAGAGATAGTGGCCGCAGTTTTGACAAGGGGCGCACTGATTCCAGGTCGGCTGAGTCCCGACAGGGTGCCAAAGAAGGGCTCAGAGAATCCTCTGGTCTAAGGGGGCGGTTTCGTCCACCGGTTGAGGCTGTCGCTCGGCGAAGTAAGGGAGGTCCAGGCATCAACAAGGATCGATCGGCCGTTCGTACTAAAGTTCGAGAGTCTAGGCAGCGTCTTTCTTCCAAGAGAGAGACCCTCGAGACGCGGCGGCTATCGATATTGAAGCGAGTTGACAAAATTCTCCGGAGAGCGATTCCGAACATCAGAAAATCCGGCCTTGAGTCTCATCTTATGCAACTTGACCTAGCAACTCGCGTCATGGAGCTTCTCGAAGTAGAGGATTTTCCTGGTGTATCAGGCTTGCGATCCCGTCGATTTCGTTATCCCGTTCGAGGAAAGGGGCAAAAGCGGAGGGATATGAAGGCAGAGGAGCAGAAGGCTCGAGACCTGGCACGTAAAGATAAGCAGAAGAAGCAAGCCGGCGCAGAAAGAAAAGGTATCGAGATCCAGGCAGCTATTGGCTCTAAGCTCGGATCAAAAACGGGCGCCCAGCAAAAAGGCACCAGTTCTAAAAATAATGAGCCGGTAAAGCGATTGGATATCTTTCAGTCGAAAGTAGATGATGAAGATGACACCGACATAGATCCTCTGGGAGAATCTTTCGCGAATTTCTAGCTCTGAGTAGGGGAGTCGAGTTTGCCGCCCGTTGGGGCGAAAATACCAAAGCTGCGGTTAACGCTCAGACGCCTCCGCGGGATCCTCCCCTTTCAAGAGCGCTCGTATAGCGGGCCCCTTGTTGAAGTGCCCATCCAGAACGCCGGCAAGTCCGATGGTCACTCCGATTGCGAGTCCGATGGCGACGACAGATCTCCAGAACCATCGAACCCATGCGCGGCCGCTAAAACCGCATGCAAACCACAGAGAGGGTAGCGACACTACGCTCAGGACGGAGATCGCTTCGAAGAGATACCGGGCGGCCGCGAAGATGCATGTGTGAAGATAAGCCAGGATGCAGATGCCGATGGCGAGACACGTTCCAAAGAAGAGTTGAGCGGGTTTAGGAAACGCGCGCCAGTATATAAGTGTCGCAATTATGCCTGGAATGAGGAGCGGAGACACCGCGAACAGGCCCGTAACCGCGTCAGCACCGAGGTACGTGAGTTCAGGATCAATTAAGTCTCGGGGTGGAAAACGTTTGAAAGAGAGGTACGGAAATTCGGCGACAAGATATGGCGGTTGTAGAAGAAGATACCATGCTTGCACGGAGAGGAGTCGTGGCTGATTGAGCACGTTCCGAAGAGCGCAGAGAGGTTGTTTTGTGAAGTCATCGAGGCCTAACTGATATGAGAGGCCAAACTCAAAGATGCTATCGAAACGCGCGTAGTTGTACCAAGCGAGGATAGCCCCTCCAAGAAAAAGGGGTGCCGCGAAGGTGGCGATAGTTCTCAGCGTTATCTTGCTATCCTTGACCGTAAGGGCGGAGATGCACAGGAGGAGTCCTGCACATAGAGCGACTAGCATGTGAGTTGGTCGTGAACCGATCGCTGCTAAGGCTGAGACGCCAGCGAGAAGCGCGTCCCCACGCGTTGGTCTCTGCGCCGTGAGGCAGCGAATAAGAAACAAGAGAGTAAGCAGTTGAAAGAGCATGCCACTTAACGCGGCTACCACATACATTCCTCCTCCGAGTTGGAGAGAGAGGCTTGATCCAAACGCTACATAGAAAAACCATGGTAGAAGGCCTCCCGGGGGAGAGAGGTTCAATAATCGGCGAGAGGCGGAGAGGCATGTTGCGCCAAGAGCGACGATGGCGAGGATCGTCAATAGTATGATTGCAACGTCGTCCGTCAGAGGGTGATGAAATAGGACGAGGCTTGGAGCGTAGAGGATAAGCGCCGGGATCGGTCCGAAATAGAGAAAATATTTTTGATTGTACCAAGAGGCATCCCAGATAAAAGATGGATAGCGCCGAGAGTTAGGATTGTACGGATCTGGATTTTCGATCAGCTCCTGCTCAGGGACCACATCGAAATGGAGCTGTTGTTCCAGGAAGGCCTCAGAAAGCAGCGCATAGTT
>JBILTA010000522.1:0-4386 GCA_044371785.1 Pirellulaceae bacterium
CACAGGAAGGTTCTCACCTGTCAACAAAGCCTGGTCAACTTCGGTTCTACCCAGGATGATGCTGCCGTCAGCTGCAAAGCTTTCACCTTCTTGTACCTCAATGGTATCGCCTACTACGAGCGACTCGCTGGAGATAAGTTCCGTTTTCCCATCACGAATTCGGCGAGCTTTCCGCGGCGTTAATTGAAGCAAGATGTCAAGCGAATCGTAGGCTGATTGTTGTTGTCGAGCTTGGATGTAACGTCCGGCAAGTAATAGGAAGACAAGCATCGATAGCGAATCGAAATACAATTCGCCGGAGCCCTTCAGTGTATTCCATACTCCACTTACTGCTCCGACGGCTAATGCCACAGCCACTGGTATGTCGATATGCGGTGTTTTGGTACGAAGGGCCGAGAAGGCACCTTTGAAGAAAGTCCAACCAGGACCCAGTAAGGCGACCAGACCAACAACGGTGCTGGCACCTCGTAGCAATTGAATATGTTCTCCCGACATCCCATATAATTCGCCCAAATACAGGGCTGCTGCTAACAACATTGAGTTGCCGGAACATGCGAACGCAATGCCTACTTGAGCTAGTTGGCGACGGAGATCTTTGGCTCGTTGCTCGAACTTGGCTTCACCGCGAATGGGGTGTGGACGGTAACCGAGTCGAGCGATCTCGACTGCGATACGGCTCAAGGAAACTTTAGAAGGTTCCCAGACCAATTCGACGGTGGAGCGAGCTAAACTTACTTGCGCCGACAGAACGCCAGGAACGAGTTTAGGCATCTTTTCGAGAAGCCAAACGCAAGCTGCACAATGAATTCCCTCAAGGTAAATTTTGGTCTTTAAACCATTGGCAGCCACGGGCCGGATATGTTGTTGCGCGTACCACGAGGAGTCGAACTCGCTCATTTCGTCCAGTGTGACTTCTGTGCCTCGATTGCCATCAGCCGCATTAAATCGTTCTCGCAATTCGTAATATTGGTCAAGCCCTTCCGCGGTGAGCCATTGATAGGCGGCGCAGCAACCGTGGCAGCAGAAGGGTTTGTGATCAAACACGATTTCGGCGGGAGTGGAAACCTCTGCGTTGCAATGGGCACAGCGACAGCGAGCATTGGTTATGCTGGCATCTTTTTCTGCAACGAAGGTTGAGTTAGTTTCCATAGTTGGGTGCAGTGGGCAAACGAGAAAGACGCTGAAAAAATACTTGCAGCAGAAGACTTATTGAGGGTGGTAGCTTAAGGTGTATCTTCCTTTGTTTGGCAGCATACTGGCTTCTTGGAAGTGTTTTGGTCGAGCAATTCAAGTTGTTCTTGGTTTGAGCCTTTGTCGCTGTGTGCCAAGCCGTCGTAACTTGCAAGGGCTCGATGAGACATGGTGTAAAAGCCGACACCCACTAACAGCAGAGCCGATACCCAAGGGAGAAGTCGCCGCAAGCGTTGGGTCAGCATATGCACGCTGAACAACATCACTGTTAGGCTGGGGACGGTGCCGATCCAAAACATCGTCATCACAGCAGCACCCTGCCAAGGATTGGCAGTGGCAGCTGCAGTGATCAAAAAAGCATAGAGCCAACCACACGGCAAAAAGACAGTAAGAGCACCGACGGTTGTGGCCTTCATTAGGGGCGATTGTCGTCGTGCGATTTGATGGAGCTTACCGAACAACGATTGTAGTTTTGTTGGCAACAAGAAATGTGGACTATTCCCTGCTGCTAGTCGCACTACCATCAAAATTCCGAGCAATGCCATCGTTCCGCCAGCAATGCGGGCAGCAGCTTGTTGAAGTCCGAGCCAATCACCTGTCGTTTGAATCGCTGCACCGAATATCCCGGCGACAATGCCGAGGGTGGCGTAGCCTAAGGCTCTGGAGAAATGATAAGCGGCGAGCGGTCCGAGCAGAGGCGTCTTCCGATTTTCGTTCGTCGTCGCAACCAGTGCGAGAGGACCACACATTCCAACGCAATGCAGGCTTCCCAAAAAACTCGCGATAAGCACAGCACCTAGTAGTGGCATCATGATTGAGCCTCTTCAATGTCTGCTGAGGTCCATTTAAGATCTTGTTCCTCTCGCCAAAGGTACTCAGTCTCTTCCTGTTTCAGATGCAGTGTCATTTCCCATCGGCCAGGATCAGCCATTATTGCTTCGCATTCGTAAACGCCAGGAAAGACTTCCTTTAGGGAGAGCTCTTGAACGCTTTTGCCATGAGCATGGTGGAAAAGTGCCAGGCTGCCCGTGGCTTTTTCGACGGTTTTACCGTCACGATCCAAAACCGTTAGACTTATTTTGCGTTTAACTGCCGCTGCGGCGTCGGGAGTGATCGAAACTTGCACCGACCAGCCGAGTTTTTCGCTAGCTGCCCATAGAGCTTTTGTTTTGTCCCAATCCAAGCCCTTTTGGTAGTAGTTAGGGATAACAGATTGCGACGGATCGCTTAGGGCTAGGTAGACCGCAAAAAAGCCCATGGCCACATTGCTTCCCAGGATCAAGCAAATAAAGCTAACCCAGAAGCGTCGCGCGCGTCGTTCTGCAACTTCAGGGGAAACTTCCATTTTCATTCGAGCAACAGCAGACATGTTTTCACCAAACTTTGAATTAATTTCCAGTGTAGCTACGTGGTGCCAGAAGTGTGAGCTTTAGCTTTCTGACGGCATTCTGCGAGCTATCAACTTCCAATTGGATTTCTTTCTTGCCTGTCGGGGCTTCGCTTGGCGAAAATCGCACCAAGAAGTTAAAGGTCTTGGTCTCTTCCGGTTGAAGCGTGATTTTCTCACCATCTTGAAGCGAGATGACAGCGTCCTCCGTTCCGAGGAGCTTCAAAGTAAAATTCGTTTCTTTTTCAGTTCGATTTACCAACTTCAGCCGCATGTTATTTTCGATCTTTCCATCTTTGGCGATCGTAAACGGACTACCTAAGCTACGCAGCAAGGTTGCGTCAAAAGCATGTTTGGAAGAGAAGACAATGCCAAACAAGGTAAGCGTGACCAATAAAACGACTGGATATATGATCAAGCGAGGACGCAAGATCTTTCTCGTTTTGCTTTCGAGTTGTTCTTGGCTGCTGTATCGAATCAGTCCTCGCGGAGAACCAACTTTGTCCATAACATCATTGCAAACATCAATACATTGAGTGCAATTGATGCACTCCATCTGTAAGCCGTTGCGAATATCGATACCAGTTGGGCAAACTTGAACACATTTTCCGCAGTCGATGCAGTCCCCGACATTGGAAACAACAGGTAGACTGCGTTTGCCTTTGGTTCGTGGCTCACCGCGGTTCTTGTCGTAAGCAACGATCAAGGAACGACGATCGAGCATGACCGATTGAAAGCGACCATACGGGCAAGCGATCAAGCAAAGTTGTTCGCGGAAAAAGAGGAAGTCAAACATCATGAGGCCGGTCGTGAATGCCATGACCAAAAATGGAATCGGATGCTCGAAGGGTGATTGACGAATCCACTGAGCAAGCGCTTCGGTACCGACAAAGTAAGCCAAGAAAGTATGGGTGAGGAACATGCAAAGGACGAGATAGACCATGAAGCGTCCCCAGAATCGCCAACCCTTTAATGACTCTTTAGGGCGTCCACCTTTGCCTTTTGTTCCTTCAAACCAACGATCGATGGGGCGAAACAGGAATTCCATGTAAACTGTTTGAGGACAGGCCCAGCCGCACCATACACGTCCCACCAGCGCCGTGACCAAAAAAATAGTGACAAATAAGCTCACCATTGCAAGGGCTAGAAGCAATGTGTCGGTTGGCAAAAAGGTAAAGCCCAGAATGGTAAATCTGCGATGCGGTATATCGAGCAAAACGAGAGGTTTGCCGGCGTAACGCAAATGGGGAATCAACGTAAAGATCGCGATAAGAACCCAGGCTACGATTCGACGAGCTTTCCACAGGTGACCTGTGGCTAAACGTGGATAAAGCCAACGCCGTGAGCCATCGTGTTCCAAGGTAGACAACACGTGTTCTTCGGGTTGCAGAAACGCACTCGACTTCGTTTGCGTTACGTTCTCCGATTTGTCGTTTTCTTCGATCTGTTCCTGTGTGGAACTCATAGTTCCTACCGCTAACTGCAGAGCAGTTCCTTTTCAATGAGCCCTAACAAAACGGAAACGGCTGGGTGCCCATCCCAGCCGAATCGATCACTTGGCTTCGCTTGCTGGAGGCGTCGCCTCACTGGCCGGTGCACTCGTTAATGCCCATGGCCCTATTTCGTTGCCTTCAGGAGCTCGAGCTTTGGCTGGAGTGCTCCCACGTATCGAAGCGATATAGCAAGCTACAAGCACTAATTCGTTTGGATGTAAGCGAGTTTTCCAAGCTGGCATGGCGCCGTTACCCGCACCGTTTTCCAGAATCTTGGCAATGTCGTCGATTACCTTGACGTTTTTCCAATAGACA
>JBILTA010000063.1:0-13831 GCA_044371785.1 Pirellulaceae bacterium
CCAAACGCAAGCCCACAGTCCCTAATCCATCGGCACTGACACAACGCCATTGCGTACAAGGCTGGAGTCTCGGACAACGCGTTTGCCTAGCGATCACCTTAGAAGCCTCTGCAAAAAAATTGGGTAACGTTCATCCACAGGCCAGCTTCTACGACATGTGCCACGAGGACTTCCTGCGAAGTGCGATTGCCATCTCGCCATGTTTCGATCAACGGGGCAAACTCTCGGTTGGCAAACTGGTTTATGAGAGCGTTTCAGCCACGCAAGCATCTGTCAAAGTCAACACCAACTTAGGTACGTTGCTGCTGCTTGCACCCGTTGCGATGGCTGCGCGGCCAGGACGTAATGCCTTCAGCCCCCAATCGCATTTTTCAGAAACTATTACCAACTTGCGCGAACGAACAGCTATCGTTGTCGATCGCTTAACAGCCGAGGATTCGCGAGCTATTTATGCCGCGATTCGCTTATCAGCACCGGGTGGCCTAGGTAAAACCGACAAGCTCGATGTACATCAAGCCGAGGCACCTCCGAAGCTGGTTGATGCCATGCGCGTTGTGGAAGACATCGATCAAGTTGCAAAAACCTACTGCACTCGATTTCATTTTCTATTCGATGAGGTTGTTCCGGCATTAAAGCAAGCCCTGGAACATTGTGGTGATACAAGCGAAGGCATCCGTCTCTTTCAATTGCGTTGGCTCGCGCGTTTCGGAGACAGCTTGGTGCATCGCAAACTGGGAGAACACGAAAATCGCTTGTTGCAGAAGAAAGCGATTCGATTGTTGAAAATCTTCGAATCTGAAAATCAACAAATGACAGATCGATTCGAAAAGAACTGGCAAGCACTCGACAAATGGATGCGGGAAGAAGGCCATCGACGTAATCCCGGCACGACCGCCGATCTGATCGCCGCCGGGTTGTTTGTTCTGTTGTGCTGCCAACAATAAGCAACACGCCTAACTGACGTACTCTTCTTCGGTATCGCCAGTAGGACGAGCCAACTGTCCATTCTCTTCGAGGTTGCGAACGATGTCGACGATCTTTTGCTGAACCGATTCCACGTCGGAGAGACGTACCTTGCCCAAATATTCCATTTCTTCTTTGAGCATTTCGGCTGCACGCGAAGACATGTTCCGCAGAACCTTGTCCTGCAGTCCTTGACTGGCTCCCTTGAGTGCCATTGCCCACTGAGCTGTTTCGACGTTCTTGAGAATCGATTGGATATCTTTGTCGGCCAGTTTGGAGATATCTTCGAAGACAAACATGAGTCGGCGAATTTCTTCGACCAACTCGGGAGTATCTTTGGCCAACGATTCGAGAATCTGACGTTCGGTCGCGCGATCCGATACGTTCAAAATCTCGGCAACCGATTCGACACCACCAGCCTTCTCGAACGATTGATTCATAACAAGACTCATGCGCACTTCCAAAGCCCTCTCGATTTCGTCGATCGCTTCGGGGGATGTCTGTCCCATTTGTGCAATGCGCCGAATGACCGCTAACTGGCGAGCCATCGGCAACCCTTGCAGAACAGAGGCCGCAATCTGGGACGGAATGTGTGACAACACCAGCGCAACAGTTTGTGGATGTTCATCCACAATAAAGGAGATAATGTTTTGCGGATCCGCTTTATGCAAGAAACCGAATGGCAATGATTCCAAAGCTTGCTGCAAGACGCTGATCATATCGGTGGCATCTTTGCCCAACGCCTTTTTGACCAGTGCTTTGGCGCGTTCCAGACCACCAGAGTTGGTTGCCAAAACCGAGGGTTTGCTTTCTAGGAACTCGGCGATGACGCGTTCTTGCTCTTTGCTGGTCACGGTTTCCATTTGAGCGATGGCAATAGTTACCTTTTCCACTGCCTTATTGGGCAGTTTGGCCAGCAACTTGGCAGCATCATCCTCTTCCAAGCTCATCAAGAGCACTGCTGCTTTGCGCAAGCCATCATCGCTCATGGTCTATGACACCCTTTGGATCAACCGCGTGGATATGGGGAGCCCCATTGCCAATGCGCCCCAATCGGTAATGAAAAGAGCGCACTACGCTCTGTCATTCGTCAATCGATCCAAAGCACTTCACAGATCTACGCTGGTCCAGTCAGATAGCCAAGCGCAGGTAGCTTGGCATAGCGAATATGACGATTGCACCATGCTCGATACCCAAGCTCCGATTCGCTACCAACCCCAAAATCGACACAACCCGCCAGTGGACTTTACCATGGGAGCCGGCAATATCCCCATTGGCCATTGTTTTCATCGACACCAATTTCGATGCTCACCAGGCGGTCGCCAATCATCGGCCTGAGCACTTCTCGCATCCCTTGGGCCAACCAATGAGCGAGTTCTTCAGCTGTGGTGTTGGTGACGGGCAAGAGTTGGCAATCTTCCTTTGGAAAAATCCACCTTTTCTGACGAAAACGGACCTCTACTTCGTCCCCTTGCTCTTCCACCTTGATCAAAGGATGCGTCGTCGGGAGGAGCATTTGGTGATCGAGTTGTTTGACAAGTTTAGCGAGTGTATCGCGAAACGCGATAAAATCGATCACATAACGATTTTCGTCCAGCGGCCCAACGACCTCCCCAATCACTCCATAATTGTGACCATGAAGACACTCGCAAATATCGCCATTAAAGGTGATAAAATGCGCGGCGCTGAAGACCAATTGCTGCTTTTGCAGCACGACGCGATACTCTCCAGCTTTATCTGATTGGGGAGACATTTCTAAAATCCTTCGCTTGCGTTCTAATAGTGGACTTGAATGACCAGCAACTTGTACCGTAACGCCCCTCACCGCATTGGCAGACTATGACTATTACACCGATGATGCGCCAGTACGAAGAAGCGAAAGCAGCCTGCGGGGATTGTATTCTCCTGTTCCGCATGGGCGACTTCTATGAACTATTCTACGAGGATGCCAAGACGGCGGCCCGAGTGCTCGGCCTGACGCTCACCAGTCGCGACAAGGGGGAGAACCCGATCCCCATGGCGGGCTTCCCCCACCATCAACTCGAAGGGTATCTCGGCAAACTCATCCGACAAGGTTACCGCGCCGCAGTATGTGAACAAGTAGAGGACCCACGCGAAGCTAAAGGGATCGTTAAACGGGAAGTCACCCGAATCGTCACCCCAGGAACTTTGACCGACGACGCTTTGCTCGACCCACGCCAAAGCAACATCCTGGCCGCCGTCTGCAGTTTCCGCCCCGGCTCAAAAGCCTCTTCCTCGAACAAACCACACGCCCCCAAAACTTCGAATCCGTCCGCTAAAGACGATTCCGAATGGGTCGGTATCGCTTGGGCGGAACTCTCGACCGGTCGCTTCGAAGCAGGCATATTCCCTAAACAATCCGTTCGCGATGAACTTTATCGCATCGAACCTTCGGAAGTACTTCTACGTGAAGACGACGGAGTCACACTCGCCAAAGATAGTCTCGATCCATGGATGCTGACACTTCGTCCCGCTTGGCAATTTGGTGCCGACGAGAGCCTGCGCAACCTACATGAACAATTCGGTGTTCTCGATTTGCAAGGCATGGGGTGGGAACAAGAAGACCATCTCGCCATCGGCGCTGCAGGAGCTGTCCTCGCTTACCTCAAAGAAACACAACGTTCCTCGCTCACCCACATTCAACAATTGCTGCCCCATCGTCGCGGCCAAGCGCTCGAGATCGACTCGGCCACGCGTCGCTCCCTCGAATTAACTCAGACCATTCGCAGTGGTCAACGCGAAGGTTCATTGCTGTCGATCTTAGATCACACCGTCACTCCGATGGGATCGCGCTTATTGGCCAATTGGCTCGCCAATCCTTTGATCGAACGCAACAGCATCGAACAACGACTCGCCGCCATCGAAGAACTCATTCGCGATACTAAACTGCGTCAGTCGATTCGAAACCAATTAAAAGATGTTTATGACTTACAACGTCTTCTCGCACGAATTGCAACAGGCCGAACTAACCCACGCGATTTAAACCAGGTCGGACGTACGTTACGCAAGCTTCCGGAGATGAAAACACTTCTGTCCGATGCACATTCACATCGTCTAGGTGATCTCGGCAACTCGATTGATCTCTGCTTACCATTAAGCCAACAATTGCAAGATGCCTTGATGGATGATTGTCCGCTGCTCCCGCGCGAAGGTGGCTTCATTCGCGGTAACTACAACGCAGAACTCGATGAACTAAGACAACTAGCTACCGGCGGCAAACAATGGATCGCCGAATATCAAGCCCAACTTGTACAGACAACGGGCATCAGCAGCTTAAAGGTCGGCTATACGAAAGTATTCGGCTACTATCTTGAGGTTACCAACACACATCGCGAACGAATCCCCGATTTTTTCATTCGCAAACAGACGCTCAAAAACGCCGAACGCTACATCACACCCGAACTGAAAGACTACGAAGAAAAAGTACTCTCTGCCGATGATCGAGCCAAACAACTTGAATACGATTTGTTTTTGGCACTGCGTGAAGCGGTGTTTGCTCAAACACAATCGTTAAATCGCACTGCCTATGTTTTGGCAGAACTCGACGTCCTTTGCTCGCTGGCCGAATTAGCCGCTCAACGCGGTTACATTCGTCCCACCATTACCGACGAAGCAATCTTGGAGATCCAAGAAGGCCGGCATCCTGTTCTCGATTCAACTTTGCCGCAAGGGACTTTTGTTCCAAACGATATCTATGTGGGTATGGAACATGGACGCGTCATGCTGATCACCGGCCCAAATATGGCGGGTAAAAGCACCTATATCCGACAAGTGGCTTTACTGACCATCATGGCGCAAATGGGAAGCTTCGTACCCGCTAAGTCGGCTACCATTGGTATCGCCGATAAGATTTTCGCCCGTGTAGGTGCCAGCGATGAGTTGGCGCGCGGCCAAAGTACATTTATGGTCGAGATGCTCGAAACAGCTCGTATTCTCAACACCGCTTCCGATCGAAGCCTAATTATATTGGACGAAATCGGTCGCGGCACCAGCACCTATGACGGCCTGTCATTAGCCTGGGCCATTGTCGAACATCTGCATGATAAAGTTGGTGCCCGAACGTTCTTTGCCACACACTATCATGAATTGGTCGATCTCGAACAATCCTTGATCGGCGTGAAGAATCTCAACGTGGCTGTCAAAGAATGGAACGACGATGTCGTCTTCTTACACCGCATCGTACGAGGTGGCGCGGATAAAAGTTATGGTATCCACGTCGCACGACTCGCCGGAATACCTCGCCATGTCAACGATCGAGCCAAAGACATTTTGGCGCAATTGGAAATCGATCACATCAATAAATATGGACAATCCAAGATCACGCCCCCACCGAAGAAGAGTGGCTCACCCATTCAATTAACGCTATTTGATTGGGGCGAACATCCTGTCCTCGATCGCATCCGCGATGTCGATCTCTCACAAACAACACCACTTCAAGCGTTGAAATGGATCGAGCAATGGCAGAATGAACTCGGAATCAAAACGAATACGTGATCGAAGGTGAGATATCACTTCTTCACTGGAAAAGTGATACGAATCGGTTGATTGGAAGATGCCTTGACCACATTCGGTTCGTCGCGATCCGAAATTTTGCCACCAGCCCGCTCAGCAGACTGATCACTAATTCTTAGTCGTAACACAGGCTCAGGCTTCGGCTCGTTCACAACTACCGGTTCAGGCTTCGCTGGGCTAACAACCACAGTTTCAGATTTCGGAGCTTCAACTTTTTGAGACTGCTGTTCTAAACTTGGCCGTTTGCTCCAACGTATATCGTTAGGTGGCGTTGGCGCTGCGGGCAATAATCGCTGCGGCTTGGCAGACTCCTTACTAGACTGATCTTCCTTAAACGGATCATCGAGCCACTCAGGAATGATCACACCGGGCTCACGATTCGGCTTGTTTTTGGAAGAAGGTGGAGCGGTTTCAAGCGGTCGCAATTCGATGGCGGGCTGTTTCGGTCGCACATTGAACGGCACCTCGCTACCCTGTTGGGTACTGGTCGGAAATTCCCGTTCGGGCGCTGTAATCTGCTTTGGCGCTGTAATCTGCGTTGGCTCTATGGCTTTCATAGGAACGCGCGGCCGCGAGTTGGCGTTTGGATTGATCGTTTTGGAACTGCCCGATTTAGTGTTCGGTTCAATGGTGCGAATCGGTAATGGATCTGCAATTCCAGGCTCCTCGGGCACTGACATCGGCTCGATACCCGGCTCAACCAGCGGTACCACATCTGCTGGCACGTTGGCATAAGCCATCCCACTTGTTTTTCCTTGGCAGTGGGCGCAATTGCAGTGCTTTTTCTTAGAAATCATCCTTCCAAAAACCCGATCCAAGCCCGTTTCCAAACGATCGGCGAATGAATCGATCCGATCGAGCACCGTCACCGCTTGGCAGTCGTGGTGGTGACCATGCTGCCCCTGCTGGCATTTGCAGCCTGGTGTATCGCACGCTTGGGCACGAACTTCGGGCGTCATCCAAGTGGCAACTCCGAGGGCGATTCCTGCAACAAACAGCTTTTTCAATGGGTTAAAGCCTTTTACTGAGCTGTCGATCGCGCCGTGGTTTTTCTTTGATAGCATCGCGTTCTGTAACCTCGGGAGTCCGGATGAGCCAAAGTCGATAGGAACTTCGACGGTCAAAGATCTCCATCGAACCGCTACAACCGCTTCCGCCAGAACTTTCAGCAGGACCCACAAAAAGACCCCACCTTCCCAATTACCCCCAAAACACCTAAATTTCACGTGTTTCCCGTTTTAAAGCCGGGAGACAGTCTCAGCCGAAATCAGTACAATGTTGCGTTTTCCGTCGGGGGTGGAATTCCCCGATATTCAATACGGATTCCTCACTTCGAAACGACTTGTAATCCGAACACTATGGCCACACCCACCCGCTCATTCGATCCGTTTCAAGCCCGCGATACCTTTTCTACTCCTTCTGGATCACTTGGAATCTATCGACTCCATAAACTTGAAGAACTTGGCATCGCTCCAGTCTCCAAGTTGCCGTTTTCGATTCGGATTTTGCTAGAAGCTGTTTTGCGCAATTGCGATGGCTATGAAGTTACCGAAGACGATGTCAAAAACTTAGCGGCTTGGAACGCAGCGAAACCTGCCGAGTTAGAAGTTCCTTTTAAACCAGCTCGCGTGGTGTTGCAGGACTTCACCGGCGTGCCCTGTGTGGTTGACTTGGCAGCGATGCGTGATGGGATGAGCCAACTTGGCGGCGATCCGAAGAAAATCAATCCGTTGATTCCTGTGGATTTAGTGATTGACCATTCGGTACAAGTGGATTGGTTTGGTACAGCGGACGCGTTAACGCGCAACGTTGAAATTGAATTCGAACGCAATCAAGAACGCTATGAGTTTTTGCGTTGGGGTCAACAAGCCTTTAATAACTTCCGTGTTGTTCCGCCGAACACCGGTATCGTTCACCAAGTGAACCTCGAATATTTGGCCAGTGTTGTGTTCACGGGTAAAGATGCCAAGGGTGCTGTTGCTTATCCAGACTCATTGGTAGGTACGGATAGCCATACCACCATGATCAATGGTTTGGGCGTACTTGGCTGGGGTGTGGGTGGTATCGAAGCTGAAGCCAACATGTTGGGCCAACCTCTTTACATGTTGATGCCTGAAGTCGTTGGCTTTGAGTTAACGGGTAAGTTACCATCGGGCGCAACGGCAACCGACTTGGTGTTGCGAGTCACTGAAATTTTGCGCAAAGAAGGCGTGGTCAACAAGTTTGTCGAGTTCTTCGGCGAAGGTGTATCGCGCATGTCGCTGGCGGATCGTGCTACGATCGCCAATATGGCGCCCGAATATGGCGCTACGATGGGCTACTTCCCAGTTGACAAAGAAACGCTCAACTTCATGTTGCGAACTGGACGCAGCAAGGACCTTGTCGATCTCGTGGAACGTTACATGAAAGAGCAAGGTCTCTTCCGCACGGACGATCAACAGCCGTTGCATTACACCAAGGTCCTCAAACTGGACTTGAACACAATTGAGCCCGCTGTTGCAGGTCCTAAGCGTCCGCAAGATCGTGTGGCACTCAAGCAAGTAAAACCTTCGTTTGAAAAAGCTCTAACCGACCCAATCGCTCAACGCGGCTTTGGCTTAGCAGCCGATCAACTTGGTGCGAAGGGAACAGTGGTCGACAATGGTCACTCGACCGACATTGCTCATGGTTCGGTGGTGATTGCTGCGATTACCAGTTGCACCAACACCAGCAACCCTTCGGTGATGCTGGGCGCTGGCTTGCTCGCTAAGAAAGCTGCCGCGCGCGGCTTAAAAGTTCACTCGTTTGTAAAAACCAGCTTGGCACCTGGATCGCGAGTTGTGACCGATTACCTGGAAAAAGCTGGTGTTATGCCGGCTTTAGAACAACTTGGTTTTAACGTTGTAGGTTACGGCTGTACGACCTGCATCGGCAATAGTGGTCCATTGCCAGAGCCTGTTGCGAAGGCGATTACTGATGGCAACTTGGTTGCAGCTGCCGTATTGAGCGGTAACCGCAACTTTGAAGGCCGCGTCAACCCTCACACCAAAGCAAACTACTTGGCGAGCCCACCATTGGTTGTTGCCTACGCTTTGGCAGGTCGCATGAACATCGACTTCGAAAACGAGCCGATCGGTATTGGCAGCGATGGCAAGCCAGTCTTCTTGAAAGAGATTTGGCCTTCTCAAGAAGAGGTGTATGAGACCGTTGATAAGTCGGTGTTACCTGAAATGTTCGTGAAGCAATACTCCAGTGCCTTCACCAGCAACGAAAAATGGAACGCCATCGAAATCACTACAGGCGAGCGTTACAAGTGGAGTGAAGGTAGCACCTACATTCAGCGTCCTCCATTTTTGGAAGGCATCACCCCTGACGTGGGCTCGATTGCACCGATCAAGGGTGCGCGAGTTTTAGCGTTGTTAGGTGATTCCATCACCACCGACCATATCTCGCCTGCCGGTGCAATCACCAAAGATGGACCTGCCGGTCGCTTCTTGCAACAACATGGTGTCACTCCGCGAGACTTCAATAGTTACGGTGCTCGACGTGGTAACGACCGCATTATGGTGCGAGGCACTTTTGCGAATATCCGTATTCGCAACCAAGTGGCTCCAGGCACGGAAGGTGGCGTCACGCGTTACTTACCCACGGGTGAAGTAATGTCGATCTACGATGCAGCCATGAAGTACAAAGAAACCAGCACACCATTGGTTGTACTAGCCGGTGCTGAATACGGCACAGGCTCAAGCCGTGACTGGGCCGCCAAGGGAACATTGCTTCTTGGTATCAAAGCGGTCATCGCTGTAAGCTACGAGCGAATCCATCGCAGCAACCTGGTCGGTATGGGTGTATTGCCATTGCAGTTCCTGCCTGGTCAATCGGCTCAATCGCTGGGCTTGACGGGCGAAGAAACCATCAGCATCGAAGGACTCAACGATCAGCTACAGCCTCGTTCGCAGATCACCGTTAAGGCGGTAGCAACCGATGGCTCGACCAAGTCGTTTGACGCGCTGGTACGCATCGATACACCGGTCGAAATTGACTACTATCGAAACGGCGGTATCCTTCCAACCGTTTTACGCAAGCTAGCCTCAACCTAATCAGGTCATTAACAACGACTCCGCGATATAAGTTCTGAATGAGCGAAGAAATGGGTCCTCCCCTTTCTTCGCTTTTTTCATAATCGCTTTGTCTAAGTTCTTGTGTACAACCAAAGTCTCAATGGGACGGGCGGTTTTAGCATTCCATCAAGAACTTTGTTAGACTAGGGGTACTCTCGTTTGTACCCTTTTAAGCAAAGATGAACCATGGTGCACCCATCTCATTTTGGCAAGCTCAACCCTCGTCTACTGATGATCATTCTCATCGTGGATGTTATTGTCGTGTTGGCAATTGTTGGCTGGTTCTACTACAAATCGCTTCCACCCCCTGAAGAACCGCGAAAGGTCGAAGAGTTCAAAGCGGATCTCGAAAAGGGTGAACAAGCCCTCGGCCTTCTAGAAAATGAACGTTTTGCGGAAGCAACGCCGCTTTGGGTCGATCTCTGCCAACGTTTTCCCGAAGACCCAAATTTGGCTCTCAATCTTGCGATCTGTCGCCTGGGACGTGTTGAGAAACAACTTCGGGAAATTGCAAGCTCCGATAAAGTCACTCCTGAAGATCGCCAAAAGCTGCAAAATGAAATTCCTGAACTTCTCAATGCGGCTGAAAAGAGCGCCGCAGAAGCACTAAGGCTGGCCCCTAACTCCCCCGTACCCAATCGAGTTACGGCAGCCATCAAGTTGGAACTTGCCAATCGACAAGAATATCCCGCCGACATCGAATACAAAAAGCAAGCTGCCAACTTTCTTATCGAAGCCTTAAAACGCGTACCTGGCGATCCCGTCCTAGCCATCCAACTTCATGATCTATCACAAGAACTCGAAGCCGATGCTCCAGAACTTGCGCGACAATCTGCGGAAGCGCTATATGCCGCTTGGAAGAAACTTCCACGCAACCTTTTTCTTTTGCAATTGACGGGAGACGCGTTGCTCACATTGCGAGATACACGTATCCAAGAATTGCTTGAACCTTCGATTCAACTCAACAAACCTTTCATGGATCAGATTCTCGCCAATGCTGCGGGTGAAGATCCTATTGCGGGTGTCGAACTAGCAAAAAAAGCAATGGAAGCAGGCAAGTATGAAGAAGCCGAATTGCCCCTGCGACAATGGTTTAACCTTCACAAGGGAACAGCCGCGTTTACGGCAGACCGCCGCTTCGCAAACCCCAATATTCTTGCCATGATTTCGCTTGATACGATCAACCGTTGGCGAGCCGAACTCAGCGAAGCACTTACCAAAGAACGCAAATCGGACGATGTCGTGATGACTTGGGAAGAACGGCCGTTACCCGCATTACCGAACAATAGCGATCGCCTACGCGGCGCAATTTGGTATGACATCGATCTTGATCTTGCTCAGGAAGTCGCTTGCATCCAGGGGAATCAACTTACCGTCCGTAAACTACCTACTGACTCAGAATCCAATTGGGAAGTTTACTCAAGCATCGACATTGACCCCACTACAAAGCAACTTTATGCCATTGATCTTTTCAGCGTAACCGTTGGTGACCAACCGCGTGTGAACGCCAGCACAGCTAAAGAACTCGCCCAAGCATCAGGCGCGAAGGACGAAGAAGCCACCACCGTAGCCAGCCGTCGACATGACACGCTACAGGATCTCGTGCTGCTCAACGACCAAGGGATCCAAATCGTCACTACCATAGCGGATCCCAATGACAGTAAGAAGCGTATCTTGACTGCGGTGACGACTCCCACAGGCCTGGAGGATGTCCCTGGCATCTCACGTTTAGAACCGTTCGATATTGATGGTGATGGTGACTTAGATGTCGCCCTAATTGCCAACGGCAAAGTTCGCTTATTTCAGAACAATGGAAACCGTACATTCAAATCGCTTGACTCATGGAGCGAACTGTTGCCATCCGAAGTGACAGCCCAACAGATTATTGCTTGTGATTATGATCGCGACATTGATACCGATCTGCTGGTAGCATGCGAAGGCAAAGTATTCGGCATCTTAGAGAACTTATTGCACAGTCAATGTCGCTGGCGAATTCTCGATGGACCGTGGAGCGAATTGCAAAACGGTTCTGACTTGACCGTCGCTGAACTAGACGGCAATGCATCGTGGGATTGGTCCGTTGTCCAGGACTCGAAAATGATCTCGTTGCTTACACGCACACCAAGCATTGGAGAAACAGTTCCTTCCTTTTCGGATACCGCGACACTCCCAGTAGTATGCACGGGGCTCTACACAGCGGACTTCAATAACGATAGCTGGAACGATTCCATCGCTTGGGGAAGTCAAGGCTTGGTAGCTATTGCCGGTAAAGAAGGCGGCCGTTGGGCTTCGGCAAACTCAACCATCTTGGCCGATCCTATTCAATACGTATCGGTAGCTGATATCGACCAAAAAGGCCAACTATCGATTTTGGCTACCACCAACAACGGTTTGAAACTTATCGCCTGCAAACCTGCCAATGATGCTGGATACCTAGACGTCCGACTTAAAGGTATCGACGACGAAAATGGGGGTGGCCGCGTCAATCATTATGGTTACGGTTCCACATTGGAACTGCGTGCCGGTGAACGATATCTCGCACAAATTGTTCGCCAACCCGCCACACATTTCGGTTTGGGAAACATCAACAAAGTCGACACACTGCGCGTGATTTTCACCAATGGACTCACTCAGAGCGCTATCGCACCGACAACCGAAAACTTGGCGGAGGAAGTGCAAGCCCCTAAAGGCTCATGCCCGTTTCTTTACGGTTGGGACGGTGAGAAATTTGTCATGATCACCGACTTGCTTTGGAATGCACCTTTAGGTTTACAGATTGCCCGAGGCAAAGTTCTTCCTGACCGTCGCTGGGAATACCTCATCCTTCCCGGCGAGAAAATGCAACCTAAAGATGGCAACTATGAGATACGTATTACGGAAGAACTCTGGGAAGCCGCTTACTTTGACGAAGTTCGCTTGATGGCCATCGATCATCCCGCCGAAGTGGAAGTCTTCACCAATGAAAAAGTGGGACCGCCTGATATCGCCGCACATCGAATCTTCACCGCCAGTCACAAACGCTATCCTCAAAAGACGCTTGATTCCGCTGGTCGCGATTGGACCGAGGCGGTATCTAAAAAAGATGCTGTTTATGCTTATGGCTTCACTCGAAACTATTGCCAAGGTCTGGTCGATAAACATTATCTTGAATTGGACTTCGGCGAGTTGCCCGAACATAAAACAGCTCAACTTGTCCTCACTGGCTGGCTCTTCCCAACGGACACTTCACTCAATATCAGCCTCGATGATAACCCCGATCTAAGCACTCCTGTTCCACCATCGCTCTGGCTCAGTCAAGGGCAAGACGAGTTTCAGTGCATCCGTCCCTTCATGGGCTTCCCTGGCGGTAAACCGAAACCGATTGTGATCGACCTCACCAACGACATGCGAGCTGGCCCCGCTCGCTTGCGAATCGAAACCAGCGCCCAGCTACATTGGGACGAAGCCTTCTTGGTTCTCGATGAAGGGCAAGTTGAAATCCATGAACAAAACTTGTCCCTCACCAAAGCCAACTTGCACTATCGTGGCTTCTCCACTTTGAAACCACGAACTTTCGAACAACCGCATTGGTACGATTACAATCAACTCGATGCCACTGCAGGTTGGCCTTATATGGAAGGCTATTTCACCAACTATGGGGAAGTGCTCGAGCTACTAAAACAAGACGACAATCGATTGGTTGTCATGGGATCGGGAGATGAAATGACACTGACGTTTGCACTTCCGGAAACACCACTGCCCGCCGGCTGGAAAAGAGATTTTGTCCTTTACAGTACGGGCTGGGATAAAGATGCCGACCTCAATACCCTGGAAGGTCAGTCCAGTTTGCCTCTCCCATTCAAAGAAATGGAAGCCTATCCGCCACCCGTTCAACAGATCGAAAAAGCGGAAGAAGTCTGGAAACTCAATCGTCCTAACTTGAGACGCCAACAGAGTTTCCGCAGTTTTTGGAAAATCGCGACCGAATCTTCGCGTTGACCCGACCACAGGGGGGCTATACTATTAGAGGATAGCTCTTCGTTTTTCTCCATCTTTTTGCGTTTTGACTCATATCGCACCCGTACCGTGAATACTCTCCCTCACGATAACAGTTACTCAGGTACAAGCCTACGCCGCTCGTTGGCGACATGGGCTACGTTGTCGTTAGTGTTGATCTGTTGGTGGAACGCATCGACTTCACTTTGGGGTGGCTGTTTTCCAGGTGACGATTATCGCAGCTTTCATCACGGAAGCTT
>JBILTA010000523.1:0-4377 GCA_044371785.1 Pirellulaceae bacterium
AGGGGACAGCATCTTGGTCAAAGGTCCGCAAGGTCATTTTCATGTGGATCCCGATTTCAAAGGACCGCTTGTATTGCTCGCTCTGGGCATTGGTATCACACCGATGATTAGCATGCTGCGATGGTCTTTACAAACACATCCGGGCCGAGACGTGCATCTGTTCTTTCAAGTACGCAATTCCGAGCAACATCCTTTCGCCACGGTCCTCAATAAATGGCGATCAGAGCGACAAGAAGTAAAAGTCACCACCTTTTATAGTCGCCCCGAAACCCACGAAGTCAAAGGTGTTCACTTCGATCAGACCGGGCGATTTGATGTCACTCGCCTTAGTCCCTTTCTCCCAACCGCTCGCAGTAAGTTCTATCTCTGCGGTCCCAATGATTGGATGATGGACTTTGAACAACAATTGCTCCAAGTGGGAGTGAGTCCCGAAGACGTAGCGTGGGAGTCTTTCGGCGGTGCAACTACCAGTGCAACTACCGGTGCAACTCCGTCTGCCAATGAAGCCGTTGCAGCACCTTCATTGACAGCGCAATCGACCGTGTCCTTTAGGCGTTCTAACAAAGCGATTCAATGGAGCCCAGAACATAAGTCGTTGCTCGACTTAGCTGAAGCCAACGATGTCGTGGTGGAGTCAGGGTGCCGTGCGGGCGTTTGCGGAGCCTGCGTCGTAAAAAGCCTCTGCGGGCGGGTAAAGTATACTAAAACGCCTGGTGCTCCGGTCGCTGACAGCGAAATACTCGCCTGCATCTCACAGCCGGATGGCGATCTCGAGATAGATGTTTAGTTCGAAGTCGATGCCAAATAGGCTCTCTTTTTTGCGTATGTGTTTGCGCCGATGCGCATGGTGAAATCGCTACAGACGTTACAAACGGTTCATATTCGCGTCCCCTCCACTGATTCCCGTATCACGCATTGCTTGCCTTCTTTTCTATAAGCTACGAAACAGTAGTAGGATTCGTTTTACTCCGAACGGATCAGGGCATTAATTTACCGAACACCAAGCGTGGGACTGAATTGATCATGGCTCGCATTTCGAGATCGTCACGTTCGATGGGCGTCTTTGTATCAGCCGCTATTATCGTGGTTGTTTGCTCAGGCTTTGCCTTTAATGAACTCGGTTCTCAAGATCCCCGCAATATCTCTTACGACCTCAATATCGATCCACACAAAGTGGTCGGCTACGAGACCTGCTCAAAATGTCACGCCGCCGAAATTGAAACCTGGAAAAAGACGCCGCACTACGAGACGTTTTTAACGCTTCATCGAAATCCTGAGGCCAAAACGATTGCCGATAAACTTGGTTTGAAGTCGTTCAAATCAGACTCTCGCTGTATTCAATGCCATTACACCATGCAAGATCAAGGCGGCCACCTCGAAGCGATTTCTGGGATCTCTTGTGAGTCGTGCCATGGCGGTGCGAAAGATTGGGTCAATGTGCACTATGACTACGGTGGAGCAAATGTCACTCGCGAGCAAGAGACTCCCGAACATCGCCTGCAACGTTTGCGCAACGCCATCGGCGGCGGGATGCGCAACCCAATCAATGTCTATCTATTAGCCCAAAGCTGCTATCGCTGTCATACGGTACCCGATGAAGAATTGGTCAACGTCGGTGGACACAAAGCGGGGAGTCTCGATTTCGAAATCGTGGCTTGGTCACAAGGTTTGGTACGGCATAACTTTGTACGCTCAAATGGGCAAACCAACGATCCTTCCTCGCCAGATCGTTTGCGACAAATGTTTGTTGCCGGCCTTATCGCAGATTTGGAATTCAGTCTACGCAGCACCGCAAAAGCGACACAAAAAGCAGAGTTTGGAATTACATCCGCTAAACGGGCCAAGCGTGCCGCCGATCGTCTTCGCTCCGCACACGAAAAACTCCAACAACCGATTCTGCAGGAAGTTCTAGCTGTTTTTGATGGGGTGAAACTCAAAATCAATAATCAAGAATCTCTCGAAGAAGCTGCCAGCAAGATCAATAAACTCGGTATTAAATTTGCTGCTACGGTTGCTGGCAAAGATCTGACGGCCATCGACGGCTATATTCCAAAGCAAGATCGCTGGAAGTAAAAGGTTCCAGCAGAAGAGGATCCGCAGGATAAAGTCTGGTTTACTGAAAATGCTAGATTAGGAATTTGGCGTTTACAGGAGAGTGGCGGATGCCCACTTCATCCAAGAAGTAACCCAATGCGGAAGAGTATCTCTATAGGGAGAGGACGGCCGAATATCGGTCCGAATTTTTTCGGGGCGAGACCTTTGCGATGGCTGAAGCGTCGGACAATCATAATTTGATTGTTCTGAATTCCGGCGAACCGCGCGAGAGCAGCTTAAGAAGAGCCCCTGTTGAGTCTATCCGAGCGACTTGGAACTGCGCATCGAGGCCACTGGTTTATATACCGATCCAGATTTATCTATCGTTGGTGGTGAGCCTAAGTTGGAGACCGGCGCGCGAGATGTGCTGTTGAATCCGGTGGTGTTGGTTGAAGTTCTATCCGATCCTACCGAAGCCTGTGATCGAGGCAAAAAGTTTTAGCATTATCGGAACATTCCAAGTTTAATGCATTATGTCTTGATCGCTCAGGACCGTCATGCGATGGCGTGTTTTTCGTGTCAAGTGGACGACACTTGGCTATTGATGGAATGTAATGACCTTGCAGCAAGCTCTGCCCTTTTCGCTATCGATTGTCAGCTATCTGCCACCGAAATCTACGATAAGCTTGCGTTCGAAGTTACCGCGTAGGTGAGTCTTTCCGTAGACTCGCCCAGCCTCCAAGAGGCGTTGAAAACTCCCAGCGTCTCTGCCAGCGCCCATCGCCTCGGTGAGGCTCTGGCACGTGAGTTCTCCTACATGAGGTCGGGGTGTTGTGACTTGTGCACGTGAACAAGCGGATTGGTTTGGGCTTCAAGCCATAGGCCATCTCTTGGATTTGCTAGCATTTCCACTGCAGGTAATTCACTCAATTTTTGCAATCCGCTTACCGACGCTGAGCGTGTTGCCGATGTAAGATGTAACCGAATATCTCCCCACGTTGGTGCTAAGCTGGGCAAAGCTTGCCGCAGTTTGGTAACGGAGTCTCCAAGGCAGGAAGCCGCACATTGGAAACGACACTACCCATACGACGACCCAAACGCTGGGATAAACCACTCGATCCTGCCCTCACCCAAGCCGACGCTGAGTGGTTACTCAGCCTTGCGCCCCTTGCCTATTTGGATGCGACTCGTTTTCCGAAAAGTACGCCGCTGGTTGATGTTATCCGCAACGATTCCCGGGTTTGCCAATTTGAGCATGGCGATGTGATTCTCCGTGAAGGTGACTACGGTAGTTCGGCGTATTTGGTCTTGCGTGGCAATGTACGTATTTTTGTGACGAGACTCTCTGAATCGCAGTTGGGCCGTAAAGAAACGCCCAAAAAGAGTTGGTGGCAATCGCTTGTTTCAACTATGCGACAACAACGATTTGCCGAGGTTCGCAATACGGCTTCTTTGGGAAGTTCGGAAGAGGCTTCCATCGCCATTCGCCAACCAAATGGCCAAACACATGTCTTCTTACAAGACGTGGATCGACTATTCGATACCCATCATACTAACACCGTGCAAGCCGGTGAAATTTTCGGCGAGCTCTCAGCTATCAACCGTTCGCCACGTCCTTTTTCTGTAGTTGCAGATGGGCCGGTCATTCTTTTAGAAATTCGTTGGCAAGGTCTACGCTTGTTGCGTCGCGACCCAGGTTTTCGCGAGCATCTCGATAATCTCTATCGACAAACGAGCCTCTCCAGCCATTTGCGTGAAGTGAGCTTGTTCCGCTTCTTGCCCGAAGAACAACTCACAGCCGTCGCACAAGAAATTCGCTTCGAAAGTTACGGCGAATTGGAGTGGTATAACGAGTTTGAAGAAACCCAGCAGCTCGATGTGCAAAAACGAATTCAACGTGAGACATTGATTGCCGAAGAGGGCACCCAAGCTGATCATCTTTTGTTGATTCGTTCCGGCTTCGCTCGCCTGAGCGAACGTCAAGGTTCGGGGCACCGAACGCTGTCCTACCTTGGCAGAGGGCATCAATATGGCCTCGACGAAATCACGCATAACTGGAAGGCCGATGATCGCACCCAGTTTTTACCATATCAACGTTCTTTACGAGCCATCGGCTATGTCGACGTATTAAGATTGCCTTGGAAGGTATTGCACGAAAAAGTATTTCCCTTTGTTCGTGCCGTCGAGCTTCCGCCACATGTCCAGCAACCACGGTATGAGCCTACGCGACCGATTGTCGATTCGCCTTTGCAAAGTCAGAGCGGAGACGTTGAAACCGGCTTAGTCGAGTTCTTGGTCGACGAACGTTTGATCAATGGCCGCGAAACGATGGTCATCGATACC
>JBILTA010000524.1:0-4376 GCA_044371785.1 Pirellulaceae bacterium
AACAACTCTGGTTTAAGGTCATCGATATTGACCGGTTGGCTGGTAGTGATGTGAATACCGATTTCTGGTCCAGCCAATGAAGGAAGTCCGACGGCTCCCCAGACTTGACTGGCAAGGAGTGGGTCAACGCCCACATACTCTTTGCCTGCCGCGGAAGCGACTTCCCACGGAACGACTTCCAGGTCTTTGTTGTTTTGTATGGTAGCCATGTCGATAGCGAAGACGACGATGGAGTCTTGCGGCAGATAGATGGCGGATTTTTCTTGAGCGTAGGCGGAATTAAGTTGGCAGGCAAACGCGAGCAGGCCAACTCCTACTGCCGAGAGTTTCCGGTGAATCCAAGAGCATTGCATATAGGTGATCCTAGTTAGTTGATTATGTTGAATTGATCGATAGAAGTTAGGAGGTAAAGTGCTTAGTAGGGAAACTGGACGGCTTCTCCACCTGCACAACTCATCATGGCTTTAAGTGTTTCTTGGTCAATGAATTTGGGAAAGCTTTGAACTGAGCCATCGGCCAAGGCGACTTCGAAGATTGCTGGGAATTCCGCTAACAATTTGGGAAGGTCCACTTCGGAAATGTTGATGTCATCAGGTTTTGTCCACGGAACGGAAGCGGAATCAGGAACGGACATAAAGAGTAGCGTATTAGACAGGCCATCGGTAACATTTGCGAAATTCGCTTCTTCCAAATCCCAAATGGTTGCCGTTTCGTCTTCACCGCCGAAGGGAGCGACATAGGTAGTATGACCTTGTGGAGCTTTCGAGCGTGGATCACGGAAATAAGCGGGCATCTTATCGACGAGCGTTTTATTGTGTTCGCTATCCCAAGGTTCATCCAAATGAAATTGAGAGTAAAGTTCCTGTTCACCGAAATAGGGTAGCAGGTGTACTCGCCAGCTCAATAAGGGTTTTCCTTCAGCGTCTTCTGTGCAACGAGGGGGCATTCTTCTATACGTTGATTCGTAATTGTGAAATGCTAACGCTGCTTGTTTCAAATTATTGCTGGATGACATACGTCGGGCGGCTTCACGGGCAGCTTGCACTGCTGGCAAAAGCAGGGCAATGCCGATCGCAGTCGTGGGAGCAGCGTTCGCTTGATCTAGAATAACGGTTAAACGTCCATCTTTGATTTCAGGTTTCGACGATTTCTGCACCAAAGTTCTGAGTCGCGCTAGATACTTGTTCCAAGCCGTGCGCAAATTTTCACTTAGTCCGCCATTTTCGACTTCGTCACGGATAAGTTTTTCAACGGCTTCGATACCGCGCAATTCGAATTGTTGAATCTGAGTCGAAAGGTCCTTGAGGCTGGCTTCGTCTTGCGCGCCGAAATGGAGATAAATACGATTGAGGTTTTCGCTTTCGAGGCGCGCGTAGACATAATCGGCCGTCTCTGCCATTTTTACGAGATCGTTTGCGATCTCGTCGGTGAGTTGGTTGCGGTTACCTTCGATCGCCTGTAGGATCATTGGACGCAATGCTGAGATCGAAACAACAATCTTGATCATCCCAGCATCTTTGGCGATGGCGCTGGCTAATGGATGGGATGTGCCTTTGGCTGCCATCATTTGACGCAACGCATCTTCGGTGCCAAACATATACTGGTCTTTGGTCTGTACAACACTAAACTCATCTCCAAACATGCGGCGAACTTTCGTGCCAGGCGATTTTTCAGATGTTCTGATCTCGTCGAAAATCTGTGGATTAAGATCAGCGATATCGACTGGCTTTGATGTCTGCATTCGCATTCCAACGCCGGGAAAACGCATGTCGGTAAAGCTCATGGCTCCCCACGCTTGAGTGATCAATAAGGGATCAAATCCCAGTGATTCTTTGCCAGAAACAGTTGCTACTTCCCAAGGGATAAGTTGCAGATCTTTATGGGAGCGGATCGCAGCCATATCAACGAATACGACCAGAGACGAGTCTTCTGGAAAAAAAGGTGCTTTGGACTCTTGCGCTATGGCACTCAAATCCAGGGTGAAGATGATGGCGAACAATACAATCCATTGCGAAACGGACCGGACGCGTAATCTCATAGAGGAGATCCTTGGAACAACATAGGGAGATTCAAAGCAAACTGAATGAGCAAACGTTAAACTGTTAGGGGGGATTGTAGCCGAATCGCACACTATGTCGCAACGAGGAAGCGGAAGGCATTAGCGTTTTGCAATTCGAGATTGGCAAGAAAATGAAGAACGCTTTAGTAATTTGGGATACCCTTAATGTTGCACGTTCATGAGAACGTCCATTTTGTAAAGAGCGGAATACGATGCTTATAGATTCTGGAAAGAATTGGATATGGTTAAATCGCTACGAATAGGGGTTTGTGTCGCGATAAGTGCGCTAATACTCTTCGCGATCGCGTCATTCATCACCTACTCCCCGGCTATTGAAGCAGCCCGCCGTGTTGGTTTTAGCGACGATGTCATCCAAAAGGGCCTAGTCCGGTCGACTGAATCGAGATTGGTTTTTTGGGGAGCTCAATTTGCTCAGATCACATTGGTCTGTTGGGCCGGTCTGTCCGGTGTTGGTCGCCAGGTAGCTGAGTATTGGATGGCGCGCAGCAAAAATCGAATGTGGATCTCGGCTCTTCTAACTGCTTTCACCTTTGCAATCGCCCGTGAGTTGTTGTTACTGCCGTTCAATGTCTTGAGCTACTTTCAAAGTCTTCGTTGGGGAATGCTTGCGGAAAGCTACACGCTTACGTCTTGGGGCGTCGACTATCTTCTTGCCAGTTGCATCGAAAGCGTTTTTCTTTTGTTCGCAGTGCTCTTGTTTTGGTTTTTGGTGACCAAGCTTCCGAAGTTGTGGTGGTGTGTTGCTCCATGGTGCGGCGGGATATTCGCGATTCTTTATGCTCTGTTTGCACCACTCGTTCTGGATCCGATGATGAATCGCTTTGTTCCTCTGGAAGAAACGGAGTGGAAGGAACTTAAGCCTCAATTAATGGCACTGGTGGAAAAGGCTCATTTACCAGTTCGTGATATTTTGGTTATGGATGCTTCTAAAAGAAGTAGCCACAGCAATGCCTATTTCACCGGTTTTGGCGCGACACGGCGTATCGTCTTGTACGATAATTTATTGAAGCAATTGTCTGGGCAAGAAGTCGAAGCCGTTTTAGCTCATGAAATTGGTCATTGGGAAAATGACCACATCGTGTATGGGATCTTGCTCGGTACGTTGGGTATGTGGTTGGGGTGTTGGCTGATGGATGGGATTATGGTTTCATCCCTGCGACAAGAACCATGGCTAGCAGAGTCCAAACACGATCCACGTTTGATTGGCTGGATCATGCTATGGTTGTTTCTTGGGCAATGGATTGTCAGGCCGATTGAGAACCAAGTCAGTCGGCATTTCGAGTGTCAAGCTGACTTGAGAGCTTTGGAGTTAATTGACGATTGGCAATTGGCTGTTGAGTGTGAAAAGCGAATGGCTATTGAAAATATAGCAAATGTTGCTCCCTCTCCCTGGAACAGTTGGATGTTTTCAACTCATCCAACTTCTGTTCAACGCATCGAAACAGCCAAAAGATGGAAACCTTAGCAACAGCTTTTAGCAGGGTTTCACGAAATATAGTGAACTACAGGCCAATTCGACTGATATCGAGTTGCACCGTATGGGGTTGAGAGACACCTAAGAATTGCGCTTGGTTCCCTTGTCGTTCAAACTCTTCCGAGAACTGAAATCGTACATCGGAGACTTCCGAATCTCCACGTGCGCCAATTCCGGGCAACTCGTAAACCCACTCAATGGTCCCTTCCATTTGCAATTCATTGCCGGGAATTCGTTTGAGTTCTCGGAAAGGGCAGCCAGGAAAGGAAACGTCGAGCAGGTACTGCAAGTTCGGTTTGGGTTTTCCTGATGCGAAACGATAGGTTGCTGAGAGTTTATAGCTGCTGATTGTCTGAGCGATTGCTTCACACTTTACCCATTCAATCAAGGTCTTTCCGTTTGGGTTTGCCGGTGGTGCAGGTGTGCTAGGAGGCGTTTCTGGGGCGTTGGATACCACAGCCTCCTTAAGGGGCGCGTTCACCAAATCACAACCAGCCTGAACAAAAATTAACAGTGTGCAAAAAACGAAAACGGGCGTACAAGTTTGATGGTGCGGAAACATTGAAAACATTTTGTTGCTTCCTCAATCACAAGATAGGCCAAAAGTCCCAGCCTTGGTTTTACTCTATCTAACCTAGTAGCGTCCATGAGGAAAAAGAGGTGGAGTGATTTAGATCGACAGTAGGCACTTTAACTGGTTTTGGCGACAGGCTCGGAACTAAAGGAGCGATACGATCTACATGAAAGGCTAATGTTTTGCGTTTTATGGTCATATTGCAGGGTGGTCGCAACTGAGTCCATAATGTCTCCTGCTCGCATAGT
>JBILTA010000525.1:0-4373 GCA_044371785.1 Pirellulaceae bacterium
TGTCATATTCGCTGGCTAAGTCGCTTAACACCAATTGGCGATGAAATGAGGCAGCACCATCTTCCAGCAATTCGGCCGCTTCAGCGCTCGGAAATCGTTTCGCAGGATCCGGAGCAATCAATCCGCGACAGAAATTCATAAGCAAATTGTTGCAAGCGACTTCAGGAGGCAACAACTCTTGCAGTTGCAGCGGCAGACGACGCTTCGCCTCCAATAATTCTCTCAGTGAATTGAACTCCGCGAAAATCGGACGCCCCGATAACATCTCGATCAACACATAACCCAACGAGGCTAAATCGCTGCGTGGAGTGGCCACATTCCCTTCCAAGACTTCGGGGGCTGCATACGATGGCGTGCATGTGCGAGCTTGCGGTGGATCGTCCATCTCGAAGGCCGACCCGATGTCGATAACCTTCGCATGACCTGTTCGCTTCAACATGATATTCGATGGCTTAATGTCGCCGTGAATAATCCTTTCACGATGCAAAGCGGCTAAAGCGGCTAAGCAGTCGCGAGCGATCGCCACTGCCACTCCAGCTTTGAATCGAGATTGTACCGGACCATCCGTCACGATCACTGAATTGATGTATTCCCACCGACGATGAGGAACACGCTGACGAATGGAAGTTAGCCGCTCAGGCAACAATAGCTCGCGCAAATCATAGCCATCGATCCACTCCATCATCATAATGCGAATGCGATTGCGCTCTACAAAGTCTTGAACCGCTAACACGTTGTCGTGTTGAATCTGTGCAACGCGCGAAGCCACTCGCGCGATTCGAGCCATCGTTTGCTCGTAATGTCCAGGAACCGCAAAGCGTTCAGGCGAGAAAATCTTCATCGCCAAGGGGACCGTAAAACCATCTGTCCCGCGGCGATAACTTAAATAGACTTTCCCCTGCCCTCCACTGCCCAGCAATTTGTGCAAACGTTGGTAGCTCGTCCAGTGCAATCGCTTCTGATCGAGAATCGACTGATAGCGGCTCAGCAACTCTTGGTTGTCATGTTTCGCCGGCGAACCGCCGTAGGTCTGTGTCAACTGCGGGTTGTTTAATGTTGTACTCGACATCGTAATCCGGTCTGTGATCCGGCATCCCTTCGCTAAGTGATTCGCGGCGCTGTTTCTTAACCGCAATCGCTACGGTATCCTTCTTGTAACCGAATCGTCCTGCGCTTGATGACGCAAATGCTAGCAAATCTTGGTGAGAAAAGTCGTAATGGTCTGATGTATCAGCGGCAGTACGGGGGCGTCATCATAACCAATAGGAGTAGAGGATATCAATTGTTCGGGATGATTCCTCTTGAAATCGACACGATTCCTCCCAAATAATGTACGCTGTCTTGCAAGGAGGATGAAACATCCGATGGGAACACCGTTCGCTTGGCGCCGTCCAGTTGTGGTCGCGCCGACTCAAACCACTACGATTGACACACGAGATGCACAAAAAACATTTCGCGAACAGGTGAGTCGTTTTGTGACGCAAAGTTCTTTTGAACCAGCCGACACTCTAGAGTTACAGCTCAACATTGGCCAACGTTTGATGCGTGAATCGCGTTGGCTCAAAGATCCGAACTTTCAAAAGGCCTCCAACGCTGATCTACAATTGCTCGCTGAAATGTATGACCAGTATTATTTTGGCGGTTCATTATTGCCTTGGGCAAAAACTTATGGACTCGATTTTCGCTGGTCGAGCCGCATGACACGTGCGGGTGGCAAGACGACTCGAACCGTTACCGTGAACCGTCGTAGTGGTGCTCGCGAAACGCATTATGAAATCGCACTCTCTTCAACGTTGCTCTTTCAGACCTTCCGTGACATGAGTCGTCCCATCAAAGTGACGGGCATCGAATGCAAGAATCGCTTGGAAGCTATGCAGCGGGTGATGGAACATGAGATGATCCACCTGACAGAAATGTTGGTATGGGAAGATAGTTGTTGTGCAGCGAATCGATTTCAAGGAATCGCTTATCGCCTATTTCGGCATACCGAACATCGACATGAATTGATTACACCGCGCGAGCGAGCTGCTTCGGAATTTAATGTCCGCGTTGGATCTCGTGTTAGTTTTCAGCTCGAGGGGAAGCAGTATCAGGGGATCGTGAATCGTATTACGCGTCGTGCAACGGTATTGGTAAAGGATCCGACCGGTGAACGCTATTCCGATGGCGAGCACTATCGTAAATATTATGTCCCCATCGCGCTGTTGCGGTTAGCAAAATAGGGACTGCGTAGCTCGGCAGTCCGCGTCTCGTACCCATAGTAGCTCGGCAGTCCGCGTCTCGAACCAACACATCGGCCGGTACTAATTCCTGCCGAGCATTGTGTCAATGCGCCGAACGAGCGTGTATCAGTCCCAGGCACGGCAGGGGACTGCGTAGCTCGGCAGTCCGCGTCTCGTACCCATAGTAGCTCGGCAGTCCGCGTCTCGTACCAACGCATCGGCCGGTACAAGTTCCTGCCGAGCGGGCCCGCCAAAAAGTATATGCACGAATCACGCTGAAAACCAAATGCGCAGTACGAACTTGTACCAGTCCCGGGCACGGCAGGGGACTGCCGTGCTACTTAGGACTGCCGTGCTACTTCTGCCGTGCTACTTACGCGGGCAGAAAACCGCAGCTAAAAAGGATACAACTCCCTGGCGGTGCCGATGGTTTGTGCATGAATGTCGACAATATCGGATACGTTCGGAGCGTAGCCACCTGCCATCGCAATAGCGACGGGAACATTGAGATCACGACAGCGTGTTAATACCAGTTCATCCCGACGCTTCAGCCCCAGCTTCGTTAGATTCAAGCGTCCCAACCGATCGCCCACAAACGGATCGGCACCTGCGAGATAAATCACCAAGTCATAGCGGGCATAGGCAAAAACTTGATCCAATCCTCGAGCTAAAGCAAGTAAATACGCTTCGTCCTCAGTTCCATCCGGCAAGTCGATATCCAAATGGCTGGTCGTTTTGCGAAGAGGAAAGTTCTTCTCGCCATGGATCGAAAACGTAAAAACGTTGCTGTCTCGACCCAAAATCTGAGCAGTGCCGTTACCCTGATGAACATCGCAATCGATTACCGCTGCGGTTCGGATTACGCTTTCATGAAGCAGAGTTCTAATGGTGACAGCAGCATCATTGAATACACAATAACCTTCGCCAGCATCAGACATCGCATGATGAGTACCACCGGCCAAATTTATTGCGATGCGATGCTGTAAAGCGATACGCGCCGCGGCGAGTGTTGCCCCGGAACTGCGCCGAGAGCGCTCAACCATTGCCGGAGACCATGGAAAACCAATGCGACGAATTTCTGCTTCCGTCAAAAGACCATCGCGCACTCGCTCCACATAACTGCGCTCATGAGCTAAACAAAGTTGCTCGTCTGTTGCTGCTGGTGGGACAAGCAGCAAATCAGCACGATGCAATGGAGTTTCAACGATACGCTGGCGAAGTAACCGGTACTTGGACATCGGAAAGCGATGTCCGTCAGGTAACGGTAACTCGAAGTGATCGGTGTAAAAAAGATGCACGCGTCACTCCGAGTATCGTTGCTAAGTGGATTGGGAATTATGGTGCAGGTGGCACTTCTGCGGCTGATTCTGCACGAGCGGTCGCCAATGAAGCAGACCAAACATCAGCATTGATGGTAACGATACCATGTTTGCGGGTAGCGACAACTACTTTGCTGCCGTCCGGCGTGAACATCACATCCCATATGCCGCTACCGACACCTTCCCAGGCTCCAACTCGACGGTAAGAGTTCAAATCGTAAAACTGCGTGGAGCCATTCATGCAACCAACTGCTACAACATTTTCGGTTGGATGCATGGCCAACGAAGTTCCCCAGTCAGGTAGCATCTGAAGAGTCATTTGTAATTTGCCTGACGCAATATCAAATAAGTTGAGGCGTCGATCAGCGTCGACAGTGATCAGCTTGCTATTGTCGCGAGTGAAGGCTAACTCCCACACGGCTGATTTACCATACGATAACAATTTGACCTCGCTATTGTTGGATCGATTCCAAATCTTGATGGTGCCATCACCGGCACAACTTGCCAAAAGCGTTTTGTCTGGTGAAAGTGCTACGTTGTGAATAGCTGCCGCATGCGCGTCCCATTGTGCGACCACAGCTCCATCAGGCAGATGAATTTCAACCAGTTTACCATCCTCTGTACCGGCAATGACTTTGCCGTCGCCGACGGGCAACAGAGTTCGAGCCCAACGCATCGGCACATCGATAGCTTGGGTGGCATTAGGTGTTGCGAGATCGGACCGCAATAACTTGCCTTTATAGTCCACACTAACGAGCGAATTAGCTTCGGGGACAACCGCCACGGCCCAAGCAGATGCGCCTGTTTCGTAGACGTTTGTTATGGATGTGGG
>JBILTA010000526.1:0-4360 GCA_044371785.1 Pirellulaceae bacterium
CTAAGTACTGGGTAACTGCATTGAAAGCAGCCTCACCACTGTAAACTGCACCAATCGAATTGTCCAGATTATTGGCGTGATTCGCCCAGTCCACGTCACCCGCTTCGACCATCAGCCACCACTGGTCGCTCTTGGCATTTAGGACATCGAGTGCCGCTTCCGTCATCTCTTGAAGTGTTGGGTTCTCTTTGACATCGTTTTCCGTGTAGACTTCATTGTCAGGTGTTCCCTTCAAAGTACCCGCACTAACGGTTGGATCGTATTTCCCATCCGCAGTTTGAAACGGTAGATGTCCTCCCTTAACTCCAAAGAACCCGAATAAGTTCTTCTTTTCTGCAGCCGCTTGAGCTGCTGCCGTTTTCAGCACATCTTTCCCCGCTACGGACGGTGAGCGTTGGGCAACGACATACTTGCCTCCATTTTTGTGATCGATGGTATTGAGTGTAGCATCCGTTAGATATCGATTGCCGGGAACAAAGTTCTTGCCTTGTGCTCCATCTTTCTCTTTAATCTCTCCCCACCCGCAACCGATCGCAACATCTAAACCTGGTAGGCCGCCGGGATGCGAAACGGAAGGTACGCCAAGCATATCGTTGGTTAGGTCTTGATAATCATCGCGATGCACATTGACCGCATAGGTACAGGCGGGTGTTGCGTGTGAAATGGGGACACTTGTTACCGCTCCGATGGCAAACCCCTTTTCTTGGAGCTCGCGACCAATGGTGATAACTTCGCGGCCAAAAGGATCGACGTTGACCCCATCGTTGTAAGTTTTGATGCCAGCCGTCATCGACGAAGCGGACGAGGATGAGTCGGTATAGGCGTGTTTAGGTGTGCCTGCAGCAATCAGATACTTGAGTTCTTTGGCAACAGACCAAGGAAATTCGCCCGCAACTTGCCAAGCATAACCACCTTTGGTGTCACCTTGTTTGGTCACCTTTTGGTCATCGACATTAATATTGGTTCCATCGTTCGCAGGACTGGTTACCATGTATCCGTAATCCGATACCAATCCGGGTTGCGCGTAGTCAAGAAAACTAAGGCCGCTCCCCTTCCCTTCCGTGTAAATCTTGCCACTGCGAGCGATGGCCGCATTGTTGGTCGATTGCCAATCCATACCATCGAAGACCATCAAAATGATCTTCTTCTTGCCAGCAGCTACAGCCTGCTTTTGTAATTGGTAAATGTCTGTTTGATCGAAATAGACGGCGTGCGGATTTACCGTCTCTGTTGGTTCATGGCCGTAGAGTTTCTTTAAACGCTCAACGTCACGATAAATACTCTTCTCACCGCACACGGAATCGAGCCCAATTCCGAAAGTGTAAACGGGGACCAGTCGATTGCTGTGCGTTGTCCAGTTGGAATAGCTTTCCGAACTGGGGCCCCAGTAACCCCAAGAGGCCTTATTCTGCTCAATGGCCTTGGTCTGCAGTTCTTTGATGTAATCGGTTTGGGCCGAAGCGTTCACACCCAAGCCACCAAATACCAGTCCCAAAAGAACTTTGCAAAACAAGTTTCTCATGAGCATAACTCTCTCAACGTCAGGAATTTAAGAGGCAAAAATTCCATGATAACTCGACCCAAAAAGTTGTGGTGGCGAACCCTGAGATGAGGATGGCTATTTCAAGAGTTTTTAACAACTTTTGCTCCCCACAGCCTTGGGGGATTGCGTTCCATTTGTGCACCCACCTTAATATGGCTGAGTTCTGTTTGCACTAAGTCGAGGGGGCATATCAAGGTCCCAAACTGAACCGAGATGGGACTCCCACGCCTTAATCCTCTTCCATCAGGAATTTCTCATGAAACATCGATTATTTTTTGCTGCTGTTGTCATTCTTTCGGGGATCACTCTCGATTCGAGCTACATAAACAAGCTTGCCTTGGCACAAGAACCTGCCGCCGAAACCACGCCAGCTCCAGCGGCTCAAGAAGGGGCAGCCGAAGCCGACACCGCTAAGCCTGAAGCAGCCGCCCCAGCAGCAGACAATACTGCTCCACCTGCCGAGCAAGAACCTTCAGCTGCCGAGCAAGCTCCTGCGGCTGCCGAGCAAGCTGCTGCACCGGCTGCATCGTCAGGTAGTGCTCCTACAGCTAATAGTCCCAGCGGCCCAGCAAAAATAGTCGATAGCAATCAGGCTGCCGCGGACCAGCAACGAGACGTAAGCCGTACTGCTGGCATGATTGCCGGCGTTTCGTTTCTTATCGTGTTAGCATATTTCCTGACACGAAAGAAATCGAAACCAACCAACGGCTAACTTCCGCTGTTCTTACTTTTCAAACGAGCAATTGTTCGTTCCACATAAGGCGAATAGCGTTCAGGCAAGTTGCCTGCAGAAGTCGAAATTGCATCCAAACTAGAATTCAAGTCGTTAGTGTTAGCTTCTACAAAATCTAACGCTAACAGAGCTTGAAGCCTTGCAAAATAATCACCCGGCTTGGCAGATGCGATTTCAAGCAATCGTTGAATTGCTTGTTGACGCTGTTCGGAAGAGCCATAGCGTCCAACGATTTCAGCCGCTATTGCTCCATTAACGAGTTCATCATCTTGCAGACGCGGCATGAGCAGGGGCATTGAGACGGGTAATCCTCGAACTGCCAATGTCAGCGATCCCTGTAAGCCCCAATACCGGATACGTGAATCGGTATGCGACAACAGCGGTTCTAGATCGTGCTGGGTCTGCGCTCGACGAACGGCTAAATCAGCGGCCTCGAAAATTTCTGCCAGTGGATACGCGTTCGTATCAAGTCCCAATTCCCGAGGCGATTTTCCGGTCGAGAGTCGATGAAAAACGCTCTCATGCATCAGTCCCAGATCTCGTGTAGACATTGTCCACTCGCGCAGTCGCTTGCGCATTGTTTCCAAGTTCGCTTGAAAATCTTCCTGTGAAGCTAGATTTGTTGTTTGATACGGGTCTTTATTCAAATCGTATAGTTCTTCAGTTGGCTTGGGCTTCCAGAAGAAACTTTGAGCCTCATTGAGCTTACCTTCATCAAACGCTTTTTTCCAAGCGATCGTCGTAGGCGTTTGAAACATGTACTCGAGATATTGACCTTGTGGCCGGTAGGGTAACCAGTTTCGAATGTACAAAAATTGGTGGTCACGAATGGCTCGCGAACAATCATAACGCTCATCCATGCGATCTCGAAATGCGGCCATGTATTCTGGTTCTGCCGTTCGTTGATTGCCTAAGATCGCTCGCCCCTGCATCGTCTCAGGTATGGGAATTCCTGCCAAGCTCAACATTGTTGGGGCTAAGTCGATGAATCCAACGAGTTCATCGACGGTCGATCCTTCACTTTTGAGTCCTTGAGCCAATGATTTGTATTTGGGAGGAATGTGAATCAGTAATGGAACGTGCAGTCCACTTTGGTAGAGCCAGCGTTTGCCGCGTGGCATGCCGCTGCCGTGATCGCCAAAATAAACAATGATCGTGTCGTCCGCTAATCCATCTTCTTCGAGTTGTTTCAGCACACCCCCTACTTGTTGGTCCATCTGTTCAATTTTGTCGTAGTACTGCGCCCAATCGCGGCGGACATCCGGCAAATCAGGATGGTAAGGAGGAACAGAAACTTGACTTGCATCATGTTGGGCTTGATGAGGGCGAGTTCGAATTTGACTTTCATGTGTTGTTTGGAAATTGAAGACGGCAAAGAAAGGCTGTTTGTTCTTTCGATTTCGCCAATGCGCTTTATTGCTGGACTCATCCCAAATCTTGCCTGGTTTGATGAGGTTATAATCTTCTTTCGCATTATTGGTGCAATAATATCCTGCTGCCCGAAGCAATTGTGGAAAGAGTGGAATGTTATCAGGGAGTCGCACTCCACTGCGCATGTGTTGGGCGCCGAGTGATGTCGGCCACATACCGGTAATGATCGTTGTGCGAGCGGGTGCGCAGACAGGTGCATTGGACCAGCATTGCGTGAATCGTATCGACTTGCTCGCAAGTCGATCAAGATTGGGAGAGTTGGAATAGGAATCGCCGTAGCAACCAAGTTGAGGGCCATTGTCTTCGCTGGATATCCAGAGAATATTCGGTGGCAAGTTCTCTTGGGCCCCGGATATCGCAGCCAGCGTTGCTACCACGCATAGGGCAAGAAGATTTGGCCGGAACAAAAGGCGAATGGAAGCCAACATGGTGCGATTCCAGAGGATTGAGAGGAAATTGTTCTGCTTCGGTCTAGCCGCAAATGCCCGTAACGATCTTGCCATGCACATCGGTCAGTCGATAATCGCGACCTGCATAGCGATAGGTGAGCTTCGTATGATCGACGCCCATTAAGTGCAGTAGAGTTGCGTGTAGGTCATGCATGTGAACGCGGTTTTCGATCGCCGCATGGCCAAACTCATCCGTGGCTCCAT
>JBILTA010000064.1:0-13790 GCA_044371785.1 Pirellulaceae bacterium
TGTTTATTTGCACACAATACGAATACGTTGGAACGTGGTAGTTTTTCTAGATCAATTTCTTCCTAAATCGCCCATTTCTCCAGCGATTCGTCATCCCAGTGCCTGGCACCTTTTTGGGATGCGGTGCTAGCATTTGGGAATGGTCCCCTGAAGCAACCTGAATCCACCCGATTTAGCGACGCTCGAATCCGCGATACGGTACCGACATCGCCTCGCGTTCCATCCACTCCGGTTGATAGTTTGGCGGGATCGGAGCCAATTGCTGCCCCTGCCCGAATTGAACTAAATCGATCACACTCAAACCGGCAGGATCAGGCATCGTCCACCGCTGCGGATCATTACCCATTAACTCGTTCACCAAATAGAACCCAACATCGATATCAAAGTTGATCTCTGGCTCACCCGCAGGCAAAAGCCGAATCTGCACATGATGCGGCAACGCATAATTCACACCAGGGTAATTCTCATGCTCACTCTGCTTGGCCTGGGCGACGAGATTCCCTTGAGCATCATACAGCACAATTTCACGCACTAACCCCGATCGATCCAACACCAAAATACGACGCGTGTTTCCCAGCGGCGTCCCAATTTGCGAACGCACTTCCAGCAAACCATCCGCCCGCTGAATCGGACCTTCATGCACATCGGCAGGATTCATCTCCGGCAATCCCAACGCCTCAATGATCCAATCCGGTGAAACCGGCAAGACCTTTCGCGCTGTCAACTGCTCAAACTGCTGATGCTGGGCATAAAACAAGGTCGGCTGGGGTCGCATCGTCTGCAACCAAAACACTTGCTCATTGCTACCCATATCCAGTTCATTTCCCATCAACCGCGATACGCGAGCCTGCAACCGTAATCTTCGCGGACGTTCAATCGATAAATTCGCACTCAAAGCGGGCGTACCGGGCGCATCCAATTTCAAAGTAATCGTCGACGATTGCAGTTGCTGGATACGTCGCGATCCATTCACTTGCTCCATCACTTGCTCTATTGTGGGAACTTCTTTCCACACGACCTCAGGCTGAAACTCCTTGATCGTTCTGTGCTTGGAACAAGTCGCACCACAAGCACTAAATAACATCATCCCTATCGCAAGATACAACCCATATCTATTCATCTTAGGTCGCCTCGCAATAAAGCAATTCGTGAAGCTCTTTTTGGAGACGTTCCGCCTCCCGTTTCGTAGGCCAACTGCGCGGCACTCGATATTCGCGACCGTCCGTCGAATCATGCAACAACCAAATCTCGTCATCCGCTCCACCCTCTTCAAAACGGTCGGGTTCAACTAAAAGATGACGACGAACCAACAAAACGGCCAGCAAGAAAGCGAGCGAACCGCTGCCAGGTTGCTCACACATATGCGATAATGTTTCCAGTAGCACCGCGTCGGGAGCGGGTTTCAGAACAACCGTCGTGGCTTGTGGTATCTGAGACTTCCACCAGCCAACAGCCCCGTCAGGCGGATTGGTCCAATTGGATTCCGCAATATCAACACGCCTCACTTCGTCGTCATGCGAAATGATGACGGAGTAATAATGCTCTCCTGGTTCGAGAGGACGTTCCCCAACGGAACAACGTCTTGTACAGCGATTAATGGCGTATTCCACCCCATCCGTGGCGATGAAGTCGCCTCTCCTTGGCGTTAATGGAACTCTGAATCCCGTTGCCGATTCGGCAATTTTTGCGAGCATCCTGCTCCAAATGCGAGCGTATGGAATCCGCACAGTCAGAGCAATACCAAACTCTAAGTCACTAGGGATCCTGAACTTAAATGACACAACAGGTTAGCTAGCATTCCAACCTAATCGATGCTGTCGAAGAAGGTCCTGATAGCCCGTGGCTGTGGCGAACCAAAGCTATGGATGAAACAAGGACCGACCTACAATCCTAGGCTCCCACCAAAATTTATCGATTTCAATTCCACAGCGTGCCGATAAGTTCATCTGGCACCGATTAGTGAAACTCTAACGGTGAGGTAGGCCGGACCCAGTCGATGAATCATTCCACATCTAAACCTGTACCTCAAGAAAGCTCACCCGAATTAAATCTTGTGAGCGAACCAGAAACGCGATCGGTCGAACCGTCGCTATCTTCTTCGTTGGCTCGCCCCTTCTTGGGTGTCCACTTTCATTGCTGTCAAGTTTATGCACGAGTCTTCATGACTGCAGATCGTACGGCTTATCGAGGCGGGTGTCCGCGTTGCGGAAAACCTGTCATGTTTCGCATCGGTGAAGGTGGAACCTCACACCGATTCTTCGAAGTTTACTGATAAAACCCAACGGCCGGTGGCTTGACAAGAAGTCAACCATACCTAAATGATCGCTCCTAATTCGTCTGTGGACGGTAGTGCAACTGCGCGGTTTAATTCACTAAAAAACAATTTGCGTTGCAGTGTCGGCGATGGTGGTTGCTGGGGTGCCATGGTTGGACTCGGCGAGCATTACATCCCCGCGTTTGCTCTGGCCGCAGGTCTCGGCGAAGTAACTGCAGGCTGGATCGCAAGCCTTCCCATCTTGGCAGGTGGCATCTTACAAACGCTTTCGCTTCGCGCTATCACACTCGTCGGTTCTTATCAACGCTGGATCGCTTTATCCTGCACCCTCCAAGCACTCGCATTCTTTCCCCTTGTGATTGCAGCCTGGACCGGACATATATCTACGCCACTTCTCTTTTTCCTAGCCTCGATTTATTGGGGAGGCGGCCTGGCAGCGGGCCCCGCGTGGAATACTTGGATGGGACATATCGTTCCCAGTTCACTTCGTTCTACCTTCTTTGCACGCCGTTCGCGCACCAACCAACTTTGTACTCTCTGCGGCTTCCTCGTCGGTGGTCTCATCCTTCATACTGCGCGAAACAATGATAACTTGCTCATCGGTTTTGGCATCCTCTTCATGCTCGCAGGATGCTTCCGTCTGATCAGCGTATTGCTTTTATTGAAACATCAAGGCCAACGCGCCGACGAGATGTCGATGCTCAACATCGCCACGCAAACAATCCCTAAAGCATCGAACGCCAACGCGAACCCTAACTCCACAACAACAAATACAGAGCCCTTTCGCTGCCATAATGAAGTCAGTCTATCACGCGGCTACCGCTTAGTTCTATTCTTAGCGATTGTGCAAGGCATGGTTCAAATGTCGGGCCCCTACTTCACGCCCTTCATGCTAAAGCAACTCTCATTCTCATACGGCGCATTTGTCGCGGTTCTCTCGATTTCATTTATTGCCAAAGCCATCTCAATGCCCATCTGGGGTTATCTGGCAAGAAAACGTGGTGCGCGATGGTTGCTCTGGACAGGTGCTATTAGCATTGTCCCCTTGGCAGCAATGTGGAATGTCAGCAACTCTTTGGCTTGGCTGCTATTTGTACAAGCTGCAAGTGGCACCGCCTGGGCAGCCTACGAACTCGGCTTCTTCCTGATGTTCTTTGACACGCTTCCTTCATCACAGCGAACCCGGGTCCTCACACATTACAATTTAGCTAACACAAGTGCTTGGTTCTGTGGCTCATTGCTGGGTGGATGGTATCTATCCCACATGGGAGCAACACCCGCTGCCTACCATACACTCTTCTTTGTTTCCACACTTGGTCGTCTTTGCGCCTTAGGTCTTCTCTGGAACATTGATCGCCCTCTACTCCCCACCTTCCAAATGGTCTCTCTTCAAATTCGACATTCACTCTACGCATGGCTCGAACCAAGAACTCATCAAGCCCCTGCCCTGTCCTTTGTTGCCTGGAAATCCTTCTTTCCTTCGCATCATCGAAACAACTTACTGCAAAGCATCGCTCAACCAACTCTAGCAACAATTCCCGCCCCACCCGCCTCCATCATGGCCACTCCCGTCGAACTTCCCCGCGAGGAATCTCTTCAAGCCGCCTGACAAGACTCAATCGTCCTTCCCGACAAATTGGCCAACAGAATGTTTCACCTAGCGCGAAATTTGACTCTACAAGAGGTACGCAAATAACAAAAATACGTTAAGAATCCTTAGAAGCAATTCAGTGGATCGGCAGCAGCAAGGCCTTCTGCTAAACTGCGACGAAGTGAAAAACCTATCTCGCACTTCAAAGGATTCACAACATGCTTACCCTCCCTTCTTTTGCGTTGCGTAAACGCACACAGAGTTTGCTCACATCGATCCTGACTGCGTCCTGCTTGCTGAACCCAGCCTTCGCGCAAGATGCAACCACGCCTCCTCAAGAGAACCCTACGACTTCGGCCAAACCGTTGTCGCTCCCCGGCGTCCTCCCCGATGGCGATATCCTTCTCCCCAATGGCTGGAAAATCGGTGCTGTCGGCACACAGGTCAACGTCGGTGACTTCCCGGTCAACATGTTAATTGCTCCCGATAAACGCCACCTCGCTGTTCTGCATTCCGGCTATGGCGAACATGAAATCATTTTAATCGATCTTCAAACAAACAAGATTCGTTCCCGTGTCTCGATGCCGCAAGTCTTTTACGGCATGACCTTCTCGCATGACGGCACCAAGCTGCTGTGCAGCGGCGCCGAATTCGAAGTGATCCATCAGTATGACTACTCTGATGGTCTTCTCAGCAATGCAAAACAAATCCGTATCGCACCGGTAGCTCAAACGTTCGTCCCTTGTGGCATCACGCCCATCCCCGACACAAGTAGCTATCTCACTTGCGGCGTTCTCGGCCATAAAATCGCTCGCTTTGATACCAACCAAGCCGAAAATACTGAGCTGTTAGACATGCCAGCAAACAGCTATCCCTATGCGTCCGTCATCGACACCCAACGCCAACTCGCTTACGTTAGCCTCTGGGGTGGATCAGCGGTTGCCATTATCGATCTAAAGAACTGGAAACAGATCGGTACACTTCCGACACGTTCGCATCCTTGCGAAATGCAGCTGTTACATAACAACAAGTTTTTGCTGGTCGCTTGCGCCGATGACAACACCGTACTCGTATACGACACGGAAAACAACAAACAAATCGAAGTGATTCAAACAGCCCTTTACTCTCGCGCCAAGAACGGCAGCACCCCTTCGAGTATCGCTGTTACTGCCGATCAAAAAGTTTTGTTTGCGGCCAATGCGGGCAACAATAATGTCGCTGTGTTCAACATCGAAGAGTTGGGCAAGTCGCGATCTTTGGGCTTTATCCCTTCAGGTTGGTACCCAACGTCGGTTCGCGTCACCAAGGATGGTGAGTCGATTCTTATCGCCAACGGGAAAGGACTCACTTCACGCCCCAATCCGCAAGGCCCACAACCTGGCAAAGAACTACCCCGCAACCTACGGCAATATATCGGCGGGCTTATGCAAGGAACGATCAGCGTGGTCCCAGCGCCTTCGCCGAAGACCATGGCTGATTGGACCCGACAAGCAATGGATCAAAGTCCACTCCAAGCCGACTCGGTTGTTAACAACAAGGGCCGAGAAGCCGACAACCCTATCCCAGCTAAAGTTGGCGAATCCAGTCCAATCAAACATTGCTTCTACATCATCAAAGAAAATCGCACTTACGACCAAGTCTATGGTGACATGCCCCAAGGCAACGGCGATCCCAACCTTTGCCTGTTCCCTCGCAATGTGACCCCCAACCACCACGCCCTCGCGGAGCAGTTTGTATTGCTCGATAACTTCTACGTAGAAAGCGAAGTTAGCGCCGATGGCCATGAATGGACTATGGCAGCGTATGCTACCGACTTCGTTGAGAAGAGCTGGCCGATGTCCTATCGTGGCGGCGGCAAAGACAAATTTGTTTATCCAGCTGAAGGTGCACTGAAAGTTGCAGAACCCTCGAGCGGTTACCTATGGGACGCCTGTAAGCGAGCTGGTGTTGATTACTTTAGCTTCGGTGAATTCATTATCAATGGCCCCACAGTTGATAGCCCTTCTTACACCAAAATCGAAGCACTTCAAGGTCATTTCGATCCTCAATTCCGTGGTTACGACTTGAATTATCCAGATGTCAAACGAGCTGAACGATTTATTTCTCGTTTCAAACAATTCGAAGCGGAAAACAACCTTCCCGGTTTGGTGATTCTTCGCCTTGGCAATGACCATACCAGTGGTACTCGCCCCGGCAAACCAACGCCACGAGCCATGGTCGCAGACAATGATCTTGCACTCGGTATGGTTGTAGAAGCAATCTCCCAATCAAAATACTGGAAAGATTCCGCGATCTTCGTCGTGGAAGATGATGCCCAAAACGGAGCAGATCACGTCGATGCTCATCGCACAGTCGGTTTAGCAATCTCTCCCTACATCAAGCGAGGCACTGTCGACTCAACTCTATACTCCACCTCCAGTATGTTGAGAACCATGGAACTCATCCTCGGTGTCGAGCCGATGACTCAATTCGATGCAGCCGCTCGCCCCATGTACGACAGCTTTTCCGGGAAACTCGATGCGACTCCCTACGCCGTCGTACCTGCCCAAATCGACCTCAACGAAGTCAACTCACCAAACGCCTTCGGCGCTGCTGAGTCACTCAAGATGGATTTCTCCAAAGAAGATGCGGCCGACGACCTCATTCTGGGCGACATCGTATGGCGCAGCGTGAAGGGCCCGAACTCGCCCATGCCCGCCCCTGTTAGAGCCGCCTTTGTGTTCGGCGGGGCCGGTGAAGAGGAAGAGGAAGAAGAAGAAGAAGAAGAAGAGCACGACGACGATGATGACGACGATGATGATGATGATGATGATGATGATGATGACGTCAAAGCGAATTCTTCATCGAAGTAATCGCCGAACGACTCACCTCTAGATCGCTCTACTCACACTCTCATTGCGAACCTAAACTCCTCGCATTGAGAGTGTTTTTATCTCTGAGCTCAAGAGCCCGCTGGCTTGCTTTGCTTGAGTCGCTGGATGGTTTCCCTCACAATATCTGAGGGAAGAGCATAAGAACTAACACGGTTCGCGCGGGCGATGTTGATCCCAACCACTTCCCCTTTGAGACTGACTAAAGGTCCACCGCATTGATTTGGAGTCAGAACAGTATCGTGCTGAATCACTTTTGCGAAACCACTTGACCGCGCACTGACTTGACCGTTCACTTCCATTTCTGTGGGATCAAGAACCGAGGAAGTTAAGTCCATCAATCGTGCTACCATCGTCATTTCTTTTTCGCCACGGCGTACGGAGAGCTTTAAACGCTGCCCAGCGCGATATTGGGCGATCGTATCCAAAACTTCTCGTCTCGAGGGAAGCTCTTTGTCATTAACCGCATAAATAACATCATCTACTTCCAAGCCTGCTCGCTCCGCCCCAGAACCTGGCACAACAGACACCACAGCTGCCCCGACGTCAGCTGGAGCCAATTGAACTCCAAGAATAGCTCGTTCTGGTGCCACGGGTCGACTCGGTACACTGATGACGCCAATGGCTTGAGGAATTTCTCGGGCATCGGTGGTCCCTACCCAAGCACCGGCTACCAGCACCGTGTCGAGCGCCCATTTTACGGGTGGCAAGTCTTCGCGATCGACTTGTATGAGTGCCAAGTCCAAATTGGCGTCGGTCGCTTTTACGCGACCCCGAACGATTTTATTATCCCAAGTACGACAATCGAAGTCACCATCTGGCAACTCACTCGACTTCGAGACTACATAACCACCCTTATCGACAACTGCACCTAAGGCAACTTGTCGACCTTCATTCAAAATGCGAACCGTCGATTTCCAACTATCGCCAATAGCCGTTCGAAAGGCACGAACCATCAACGCATTATTGCGTTGCTTATTGCTCAACGTGGATGGAAGCTCAATGGTTCCCGCCCCGCGCCGTTCCTGAGGGACTGGCTCCCAAACCGTGAGCATCGGGGTGATCGAGTTCCAAGAGATGGGCTCTGCCACCAAGCGCGAGCGACTCAACTCACTCGAGCGCGAGCGACTCAATTCACCCGAGCGCGAGCGACTCAACTCAAAGCCAGCGAATCCGATAACAGCAATCGCGGTGCTCGCAGCGATAAGGCCTTCAAAAATTCGAACCCATTTTCGCTGCATCATCGTGTAACTATTTTGGTAAGCAAGAAATCTAGTTCTTTAAGCCAATGACCAAGGTTCGCGCCAGCACTTTACTCTCTCGCGAAACTTCGATACGCACATGATCGCCGGGCAAACAGCCATGCACCGCTTCCTTCAACTCACGGAATGAATTGATGGCAGTGCCGTCAAATCGGACGACCACATCGCCGACCTGAATGCCTGCTCGTTCAGCAGGCCCACCTGCATTCACTTTCGTCACAACGGCTTGGCCATCTTGTTCATCACCTGTGATACCGATAATCGGCTCGTAACCTGGCAGCACGCCCCACTTCTCGCCCGAGACCAAACGGTCGAAATTTTTCGTAAATTCGTCAACAGGTACGTGCATATTCTCGGTAACTTCAGCCCCGATACGGCTATGAATTCCAATCAAACGTCCGCTGAGATCAAATAACGGTCCACCACTATCGCCGCCGATCAAAGAACAATCGGTAACAATAGTGCCTGGTAACATCGCCAGCACGCGACCGACGCGCACCACCGAACCACGTTTCTCTTGCCAGCCACCTGGATGCCCCACAGCGACGCACCAAGAACCTTCCGCAAGCCGCCCCGATTCACCGATGGATGCATGAGGCCAACCTTCCGCAGGCTGGTCGGTTATCTTCAAGAGACCAGCATCCACGTTGCGATTCATTCCTAAGGTTTTCGCGCGATATCGACGACCATTCGAGAGTACAACGGTCGCTTCCAGATTGGGTTTACCTGCAACATGAGCTGCGGTGAGTACATACCCATCTTGGCTGATGATCACACCGCTCCCTTGCGAATTACCTTGCTGCACATTGACCGTAACTTGTTTGACTTTTTCAGCAACCTTGGCTTGCTGAGATTCAAGCGCGAGCAATTCATCTACCGATTGAGGTTCGGCTCCTTTCGCGATACGCCCCAGTCCCGACTCTAAGCCAACTTGAGTGAGCCCAGTCGATGAGATAATCGGTTTGGCAACACGAATCTCACTGGAGGCTCCAACGACAGGATTAGAATTTGAGCTTTCCAGGGCGAGTGCAGGTTGCACTTCGTTTGCGTTGGAAGCTTTAGGCCGACGACCTTGCTCTTGGGCATTGAGATGGCAGAGAGAGCCATTGATAAAAATCAGCAGAAAGAAAAGTAGTGCGCCGCAAGTGCTGTGTCGATACACACGAAAGAACGTGAGTGATTGAATCGAATACGCATTCTTCAATGCATACACGATGACACCTTTGCGAAGGGTCAAATACGCCTGGGACATTCCGCAGCCCTTGTCGGTCGTTCCTACTGTTCTCGACAAACCGTTCGTTTCGTCCGAACCCAATATTCCGATTATTCGCAAAAGTGCGACGGATTGAAACCCTCCGGACGGAATTTTCACCCCTAGAAAAGGTAGATCCCTAGTCCGATTAGGTCGGGCTTGACGATTGCGTAGGCTATTCGAGACAACAGTAACAGTGATAAGTGTGTTCGACCTAGACCGTTGTGACGGGCAGATCGATAGAAAAGATAACGATGAGTATTTTTATTGTAGGTTGCGGATACTTAGGTGAGAGGGTTGCAGCGAAAATATCTTCTGCGGGGATAGCTACGCACGCGCTTACCCGCCAGAAAGAGCGGGCCCAACAGTTCCAACAGCGTGGCTGGCATGCGCATGTGGGCGACTGGCTAAATCCAACTTCGCTTTCTAATCTCCCCCGAGTGGACACCTTGCTCATTGCCGTCACCCATCGTGCGGTTGAGGGAATTCCGCCCGACCAAACCCACATTTCTGGGCTTTCCCATCTTTTAAAATCACTTCCGCAGCCCTTACCACGAATAGTGTATATAAGTACCACCGGCGTCTATTCGCAGGATGATGGCCATTGGGTGAATGAAGAAAGCCCGTGTGAGCCAAGTCGACCCGGCGGAATTGCAGCCCTGGCCGCGGAACGTTGGCTGCTGAAAGAACTTGGAGCGGAACAAGTCACGATCTTGCGAATGGCTGGCCTTTACGGCCCAGACCGCATCCCCAACGCAGAGCGAATGCGACTCAAAGCGGCCTTAAACCCTCACGATAACAGTTATCTCAACCTTATCCACATCGACGATGCCGCCGAGTACTGCAAAGAAGCACTGCTAATCAAGCATCCACACACTTGTTACCTTGTGGCCGATGGCACACCCATTCCACGCAGTGAGTACTATCAGTTTTTGCTTGAGTTTCTACAGATTGACCCTCATTCCTTGGACACTCCACCCGTTTCGACAGCCTTGCCACGACGAAGCGAATCGAACAAACGCATCGATACCTCACGCCTCCAAGGCGATTTTTCCTATGTCTGTCATTTCACCGATTTTCGTGAAGGTATCCGCGCATCTTGTGAAGAGCCTTGAGCAATCTCCCCTCGATCAACTAGAATTTGCCACAACACTCCCCTCTTCGAATCGATCTCTTCGCATCAGATCCATTTTCCATTCTGTACTTAGAAAACGTCATCGAAGTTGTGTGTTTAGAAATCGCGCAGTTTTTATTGCGTAGGTTGGTTTTGCACGGGGCGCAGTAGTGGCCCGACGCAAGCCAGCAGACGTTCCGATCCGACATGCATCCAAACTCTTACCAAAGAACGAGGACATGCCGATCGAGCGTTTGAGTAGCCAGCGTTTTTTTAGAAAGTAGCCACCATGCTGACCCGCAAAGAACTTTTTCCAAATGTGATTGAACTGAACTTTCAGGCCGGTCATATCATCGGTTGCAATCTCTATTTGATTTTTGATCAAGATGAATGGCTGCTAATCGATATCGGATATCAAGAAACTGTCGAAGAAATCATCGACCTCATTCGTGAACTCGATTTTCCATTATCGAAATGCAAGACCATCGTTGCCACTCATGCCGACGTTGATCATTGCCAGGGCTTGGCACTCGCCAAACAAATGCTCAAGACCACCGTAACCGCTCATCCCGCAGCAGCTAAACTGCTCGAAGTTGGCGATCGCTTAAAAACATTTGCCGAAATTGACGCCCAAGGCATCCATCTCGAAATGCCTCTCGTCACTGTTGAAAATCATGTGAACGATGGCGATATTATCAAAGTTGGCAACCTTGAATTGGAAGTTTGGTGCACCCCAGGCCATACCGACAGCCAACTTGCCTTCCGTATGGGCGACTTACTGTTCAGCGGTGACAACATTTATCGTGATGGTGGCGTCGGTGCCATCGACGCTCATCATGGTAGCGATATCCGTGGCTTCATTAAGTCGCTCGAACGCATTCGCGATAGCAACGTGACCTGGTTACTCCCCAGCCATGGCCCTGCGTTCCGTCGCGATCCCGTGATGCTCAATCGCACCATCGATCGCGTTAAGACTTATCTACACATGTCCGACTTTGGCACGTGCGCCATCGATTGGCCTTTGATGGATCAGTGGGAAGAAGAAATCGCTCAAGGCATACTTCCGAAGTAATCAGCACAGCCTAAAAAGCATCCCAATCTCGAATTTCCCCAAGCCCTTAGAGCACCTCGGCACGTTCTGCTAGCGGTCCGCTTTTCGCTGACCGCTACAGCTTAACATCTTCATCTGCCAGTTGTCCGGTTTGAAACTCAACTTCCGGTTGTAAGGGATAATCCTTAAATTTCGATCATGACTCATGCCGATCCAACTCCTACGAGGTCGGACTGGGAACATTCATCCCACCGCCAATCGCAACAGCTCGCAGGGAGATCGTCAAAATGTTCCAAAAACTTCTGTTGGGATCGCTTCTGGCGGTCGGCTTGTGTGCGCTGACTAGCTCTCAGGCCAATGCCCAAGATCCATATGCTTACGGCCGTATACCTGGTGGTCAAACCGGCGGTCGTGACTATCAACGCTTTTACCACTATCCGTACGTGTACTACCCACAGAATTTCTACGGAAACGAGTATTATCGAAGCAGCAACAGCTTGTACTACCGTTACCCAGCCGAAATGCAGATTCCTGTGTACAACAAAAAGTGGCACAACGAATACCCATCTAGCCGTCGCTACCACTGGGGTCACCACTTTATCACCGACGTGTTCTAATCGAACCGTCCGGTAACCAATCATCCCATTGAAATCCCGACCTGACCCATCTTTCAGGTCGGGATTTCTGTTTTCTGTTACCTATCTGGTCCGTGGCTGCCTAAAATCGAATATGGGACTTCCCCTTTCGATTTACTATCTTGCATCGCCCCATGACCAGTTCTCTTCCCAGCCCAAAACCGCGAGCCTTTACCAAATGGCTTGATGCTGGCACGACTCCTGTAGCGGCTGTCGACCAGGCTGGACGTCTGCAATTTCATAACGATGCATTCGCACCCTTCCTTGAACCGAATGCACCCGAACTGCTGCCTCCCGAACTTATTCCCCCCGCAGAAGCTTGGAATGGCATCCCTTGCCAGCGCTCGTTCCAACGCTCTCCTAACAACACCGAGCCCCATCAGCAAGAGTCAAACGATACAACCGCAGGTGCCAATGCTTATGACTTGGCAACCTATTTGCCGCTTGCAGATCAAGAACATGTCATCTACGGCTGCCTGATCACATTGAGCTCAGCTCTCGCCACCTCTACGCTCGCCCGAGCTAACTCGGACTCCTTGCAAAAGGAACTTCTGGAGTTTCGTCAACGGTGGTCGGACGCAATTCACATGGATGTCCTCTGTGGCAACTCTGCGCAAATCCGCAAGACACTCCAGCAGGTTCAACTAGCTATCGCGACTCATACACCTGTCCTAATCCGGGGCTACGACCTCAATACATGTCACGACCTGGCAAAAGGTATTTGGCTACAACGCTTCAAAAGATCGCAGCTGTCCTCCGCTGGCTTCCAGTTCATGCCGCTAGCCGCCCGTTCGCTCGACGGCGAGATGTTTCGCAGTTCCCTGGACTTAGCTCTCCCGCTCAGAATGCATGGCGAGTATCTAGAAACTTGTTTATTGATCGAAGATGTCACGGCACTGCCTGAAGGGGCTCAGGCTATCTTGGCCGATTGGCTCTCGAACCATCGACCACCGCAGATTTTTGCCACTGAGTTGCTCGCCTCGGATCGAGAAGCACCTGCACCTATTCGCAACAATCGTGCGATCAATCAATATCTCGGCGTATTGGTGATTGACATACCCTCACTACTAGAACGGCCCGAAGATATCCTCGTCATTGCGACACGTATTCTCAATGCATCTCAATCGGCACCTCGAGGTACAACTTTTGCATTCTCCAGCAGCGCAGCCGAAGCCCTGACCGCTTATCCGTGGCATGGCGATTTGAACGAGTTGCGATCCTTGATTCAAAGCATCTCTCTTGCCGCGAACAAATTTGTGGTCGAAGTATCCGACCTACCTTTAGTCCTTCGGAGTTACATTGGCGGTAAAGCCGCACCAACGCCACATCACACTTCGATCGATCTCGACCAAACACTGCTTGAGCTTGAAAAGAGCTTGCTTGAAAAGACGTTGCTAGAAAGTCGTGGCAATCGAGCCTTAACTGCCCGTAGACTTGGTATCAGTCGCGCTCGTTTGTTGCGCAGATTGGCACAGCTCAATATTGTTGCCTCGGAAACGGAACTCGCCACTGACCCCGATTTGGAACCTGAACTAATGGACCATTCCAACTCGACGAAAGAAGATGTCACAATGAGGACATCCAAATCAACGACTGCAGCACATGAACCAGAGAGTCCCAAGACGAATATCGCGTCAGATGATTTCACAGCGATCGACTTCGTACCAGTCGACGACGAAACGACACCGTAGTCCACACTTTGATACATGGTTCGATTCAGTTCGCACCATTGGGAACCAT
>JBILTA010000527.1:0-4349 GCA_044371785.1 Pirellulaceae bacterium
AGGTTGTGCCCGTGAAATTGAAGGGAGATCCGATTCGAGCGACCTCGCGTTTGGCACTGATGCGACCATCACCGTTTCGATCGATAGTTAGAGGTGTCTTATCCGCGATGGCACCGGAAACGAAAGTTGAAAAGGGCTGGTCATCTAGTTTGAAAGAAATTTCGTATCCGAAGTCGGTGTAATAGAGAAGCGTTTCTTTGAGTTGCGCGCGAGCTGGATCGTTTGGATCGAAGCGATACATCTTGATGGCACCGATTTTACCATCGCCAAGATCAACTTTAGCTCCGCCGTTATGCTGAGTGAACTCACCCCGCTTTTCGGACTTCCATTCGGCAGCTTCATCATTGGTAAGATCACCGTCGCCGTTAGTATCCACATAAAGCTTGGCTTCGCCCTCAGCAGGCTCGTCCAAAATGAACAGGAAGCTCTTGCCGCCTAATTCCAACTTTCCATACTTTGCGGCTGTTAGACCTTCTGGAGCCTTGGTGACCCCCTCTGTTTCCGCTTTCATTTCAGCGCGAATAGGACGGTAACCGCCAGCGCGAGCGGTGACGCCGGAGTCGACAAACTTGGTTTCAACGCCGGTATCAGCAACCAAGCCGAGCAGCAATACAGGCAGAGCAAATGCATTCATTACGAAATCCTCGTACAGGGAAGAAGTTGTTGGGACACATAATATCGTTCGCGACATGAAATGTCCTCCGAAAAGAGGGGGGCTGAAAAAGAAATTTCTGTTCCTGGGTGAACGTTTTTGCGCTAGTTTGGGCTGTTTGGCACATTTCTCACTCCACGAAAAAAGAGATCGATGCTACGATGAGACCGCATGACCAGGGAGGGCTAGGTTGAGGCAGTAGGAAGTTGAACATGATCACGCCTGAAATGATGATGTTTGCCGCAGGAGTTGCGATCGGTTGTTGGGCATTAGGCTCCATCGCAATCGAACGACACAAAGAGCTTGGGCAGCTATTGCGCGCCTTCGTTGAAGATCAAAAGGCACGAGCCCGATTGCTTGCACGAGCTCGTGCATTGCGAAAGCAACAAGAGAAGCTAGAGAAAAGCAAAATCAAGTTAGGCGAATAAGTAAAAGCGAATCAGTAAAAGAGTCAGCGGAGTTATGGAAGAAACCAATCTCTCAAACAATGAGACCCCAACAAAACGACTATACATCGAGACCGTTGGTTGTCAGATGAACGTGCTCGATAGTGAGATGGTGGTCGCCAGTTTGCGACGCCAGGGTTATTCGTTGACTCGTGATCTCGAAGCAGCTGATACGATCCTCTTCAATACCTGCAGTGTACGTGAAAATGCAGAAGAGAAGGTTTATGGATCGCTGACTCGCCTCAAGCGACTCAAAGAGCGTTTCCCCGAAAAAGTGATTGGTGTGATGGGCTGCATGGCTCAGAAAGATCAAAAGATCGTTTTTGATCGTGCTCCATACGTCGATATTGTGGTGGGGCCTGGTCAATTGCATCGCATCCCCGAGTTGATCAGCAAAGTCGAAAATGGTGATGGACAGCAGATGGCGGTCAGCCTTTCGCGTAAGGGCGGAACCGTCGATGAGATCAAGCGAAGCCATGAGACGTTTGATCCGCTTCGCGATCCCACCATGCGTCCCACTCCGTTCCAGGCGTATTTGCGCATACAAATTGGATGCGATAAGTTCTGCACTTATTGTATTGTTCCCATGACACGTGGCCCCGAGCAGGGACGACCGCCTGGGCAAATTGTAGAAGAAGCAAAGATCTTGGCGGATCAAGGTTGCAAAGAAATCACATTGCTCGGTCAAACGGTAAACAGTTACCGTTTCAAAGATGAGACCACCGCAGTCAATATGTCGGAATTGCTGCGTCGATTGCATGGCATTGACGGTTTGGAACGTATCAAGTTTGTGACCAATTATCCGAAAGACATGACGCGCGAATTGCTGGAAACGGTGCGCGATCTTCCCAAGGTTTGTCCCTATCTTCATGTGCCCGCTCAAAGTGGTTCCGACGAAGTGCTCAAACGCATGAAACGTGGATACACGATTTCGGATTATATGGAGATGATGCAGCGCATTCGGGAAGTATTGCCGCATGCAGCAGTGAGCAGCGACTTTATCGTAGGGTTCTGTGGAGAGACCGATGAGGACTTTGCCAAGACTGTAGAGTTGGTAAAAGAATGTCGCTTCAAAAACAGTTTTATCTTCCAGTACAGCGTTCGGCCAGGAACAAAGGCGTCTGAGTTGCTTCCAGACGACGTGCCTGCAGAGGTCAAGCAATGGCGCAATAATGAGCTTTTGCGTGTGCAGACGGATATTAGTGCTGAAGACAATTGCCGCTTCCTGGGAAGTAGGGTGCAGGTCTTGGTGGAAGGCCCAAGCAAGGTGTCGGTCAAGCGTGGTGAGACGGGTCCGCTTCGTCAAATGACGGGGCGAACGCCATGCGATCGCATTGTGGTTTGGGATGGCAATGAGCGACAAGCGGGCGAGTTGCTCGATATTTTGATTCACGACGCTAGCGCAACGACGCTGTTCGGCTCTGTCGAAACTCGTGATGTTCCGACCGATGTTTTTTTACCTACGCTCACTTTGCAATCGTAAGCAATGAAACTGCGACTTGCCGAGGCATTCGATCGATCGCTTGAGGCAATCAAATGGCCAGCGGCAGTGCTGAGTTTACTCAGTCTACCTGTTGCAGTCTTTGCATTCGTGAAGTTGGTACTCCGCTGCTTTTCGGAGCCGCTGGATCTGTTGCCATTGTTAGCCGGTGCTGCCGTGCTGATGGTGGCGTGGCGTCAATTTCGCTGGTTTGCTTGGGGCGCAAACAAAGTCATCGTCTGGGAGCATGAGCTTACGCATGCGATCTTTGCTTGGCTGACTGGGCATAAAGTATTGCGACAAGAATGGTTAAGCGACGAGGGGGGAAAGATCGAATTTATCGGGCGTGGTAATTGGTTGATTACCGTTGCCCCCTATTTCTTTCCGACCTCGGCGTTTCTCTTACTGGTTCCCGCCTTGTTGATGCCATTCAACTTTCTGCCCTGGCCCCAATTAGCTCTGGGAGTAGCCCTCGGATTTCACCTCGTTTCGACCTACATCGAAACACACAGAGATCAATCGGACCTCAAAAAATTGGGCTGGTTCTTTTGCTGGTTATTTCTTCCTACCGCAAATGTGATTGCTATTGCGCTGCTGATTGCCTATGCGCAAAGTGGCTTTGAAGGCATGGCCGAGTACTTCAGCGACGGCTGGGAGTGGCTCAAATGGTTGCGGTCGAAGTACCTGCCAAATCTGACATGGCTTCCCGGGTCGCTCTGATCACGCGAACTAGTGCTGGGTCTAATTCCGCAAGCGGCAAGTTGTGCTCCGTTGCCAAGCTACTGGTTACTTGCTGCAATTGTTCCAATACCGATAGCGAGATATCGACAAATAGAATCTTTTTGTTGCCAATCCGGCATTTCCCACCCGCAACTCCACCAAGCCATTCTCGACGAATGCTAAAGCCCTGGCGCTTGGCGGTTTCTAATGCGATTTGAAGCAAGTCCAATGAATGCATTTTTAAACCCACAAGTAGGATAGATGGTGTGAATAAGCGAGCACGATCTACGGGATCATCCATTTTGTAGCATGATGTTTCAAGGGCAACTTTCGACGCTCCTACTGTAGAATCGAAGGTGAATAGGTCGATAGCTCAACAAGCGATAAACAATCGATTTAACCTAGGATTTGGCCTTAAGTTAGATTGAATTGGATGGCTGGGTAGAATGGCGGTGGCAGAGTGGCAAGTATAGGTTAAGTGACCTGTTTTGCGGCGATGCATTGAATGGGTAGTTTAGGTGGAATTGATGACTCTGCGCGAAGCAACACGAGATGAACTTTTGGAAGAGAACGCCGCTTTACGTGCAAAGGTAGAGCAGTTGCAGAGAATGGCGATATTGGGTGAATTGACCAGTACCACCACGCACGAATTCAATAACTTGCTGACAACGATTCTCAATTATGCCAGGTTAGGGATGCGTTATCGCGACGATCCAAGTCGTGATAAAGCATTTCAGCGAATCCTGGATGCGTCGAACCGAGCTGCCAAGTTAACTGGGACCATTTTGGCTATGGCCCGCAATCGCAGTGGCCAAATGGAACCTACAGACCTCAAGCAGGTCATCGAGGATACGCTTCTGTTGATGGAAAAAGAATTGCAGAAGTATCGCATTGGCATTGAGAAGAAGATTGAAGCGGTACCGTTGATTTTGGCTGCCGGTAATCAATTGCAACGCGTCTTGATCAACATGTTGGTTAATGCTCGACAGGCGATGCCTAATGGCGGAATGGTGTTGCTACAATTGACAAGCGAAGATGAGGGGCGAACGGT
>JBILTA010000528.1:0-4341 GCA_044371785.1 Pirellulaceae bacterium
GCGCAGTGGCAGTCGGTCGGATTTATTCACGGCGTGATGAACACGGACAATATGGCCATCTCCGGAGAAACTATCGATTACGGTCCGTGCGCATTCATAGACACTTATCACCGCGATACCGTCTTCAGTTCCATTGATGAATATGGGCGATATGCCTATGGCAACCAGCCTGTTATCGCTCAATGGAATCTAGCCCGATTTGCGGAAACGCTTCTCCCACTTATTCATGATCATCTCGAAACCGCTATTGAACTGGCAACCAAAGCCATTCATTCGATCCCACAAACGTATCAGCGTTATTGGCTGCAATTTATGGGACGGAAACTCGGTTTAACGGAACTGGAGAGCGGTGATGTGGGCCTGATCGAGTCCCTACTGGAATGGATGCAACATCACAAGTTGGACTTCACCAATACGTTTCGCGATTTAGCCTCAGAAACACGCCTTGCCACCGAAGTCTATCAAGATGCTGCGTTTCTGAAGTGGCGAACAACTTGGGAGCAGAAGTTGGCGGAGAACGGCAATTCGCGAGCAAGCGTTGCAGCAGCAATGAATCAAGTGAACCCCGCCATCATCCCACGCAACCATCGCGTTGAAGAAGCGTTGACAGCTTGTGAGCAGCGCGATGAAGTTTCAGTGCTAGAACAACTCCTGCAAGCCGTAACACAGCCCTACAACGATCTTCCTGAATTTCAAAACTATCGCGAGCCACCTCCACCAACTCAAAAGTGCTACCAGACCTTCTGTGGCACTTAGTGAAGCAAGTCGTAACGAAATAGGATTTTATGAAATAAGACGTGGTGAAGCTTACTCGCCAAAGTCGCGCTTGTAACTGCCTGTAAACAACAGCACAACTGCCCAAATTCCGAATGGGAAACAAATCAACCCAAAACAAGGAATCGTGCAAACGATAGCACCCGTACGTGCCATCGAGAGGTTATTTCGCATCGCCAACGAGATACCGCCGAAAAGTTGAACCGCGCCTAGAATCAAACCAAGTATTGCACCAATTACGAAACTAATCACAACTTCCCAACGAATGGCTTGTCCCGGTGGTAGATTGGCAAAAAAGATTGCCAGTCCGCCAAGCCGGACGCAAGCGGAGATGACAACCAGGAATCCCCAGATGGAAATCAGTATGCCTGGAATAATGTAAACGGCAATATTACGTCCGCTTGATCCTGATGAATATCCACCGCCGCCTCCACTATAGCCACCACCGCCATAGCCACCACCGCCATAACTGGGTGCAGAATACTGGTTCGCAGGCGCGGCTCCCATCGGCTGCCAACCGCTATTGCCACCTGCCTGATCGCCCAAGTCATTCCACAAAGCGTTGTTATTCGGTTGGGAACCACCATAAACATCGTATGTTGGTGCCGAGGGAACTGAACCGAAAATATCGTTGGAAGAAGTCGATGAAGAACTCGAGGGAACGGAGCCAAAGATATCAACACTACCGCTGGAAGCTGGTTTAGGAGTTGGTGCTATTGGCTTGGCTGTCGGAACTATTGGCTTGGCTGTCGGAATAGGTGCCTTGGGAGCTGGCTTCCCACCTGGCACAACAATCTTCCCTTTGCAACCAGGACACAAGACCGTTTTGCCCGCCAGGGATTTCATAACGCGACTTGCCTTGCCGCAATTCGAGCAAGCGACCAACATCGTCTCAGGATTACTCGATGATGGGTTATTCGATGACGTTTTCGGAGCAGCTGACGCTCCCGAAGCAGGCTTCGGAACAGAGCTCGTCGGAGCGACGGGGGCTGCTGGACCAGTTGCTACGGGAACATCATTGAGTGTCTGACAGGAGGGACAACGCGCCTTCTTTCCTGCTGCCGTATCAGCAACCTGAAGAGTCTTGTTGCACGATGTACATTGAAGTCGAATGGCCATGGGAGTATTGCAGGTGAATCAGAGAGGAAAAATGCCCAATCGGTTTAACTTCAAAGTCCAGAACGTTTCCCGTGAATTGAGCCAAAAATCGACCCTCGGATTATTGTTTACCGCTCGCATTTAGGGAACACACAACCGATAATAATCCCCTAAAATCACTAGACAAATAACGTACTGATTTGCCAAACAGCTTTAGAAACCAATCGCATGGGGGAGGGAATTTAAAACGAGTCACAAACTCGATTACCAATTCCCCTCGATTCCTACAATAAACCCAGCGAACCCGATATCGCTTCCGCCACCCGAACTATTGCCGACATCCCCCCACCAACTCAACTCCCAACCGCTACGTAGCGATGGTTGAAATCGCCCCCAACGACTCAAGGACCATTTAGTCCCCAGTTGCAGATCCACAATCGGAAGCAATTGATCGCGTCCTCCCACTTCGGTGGTGCGTTGAGGATTGACAAAATCGAGATCTTCCCCGGCTTCTAATCGATCAGTACCTTCCCCCATGAGCAAGGACCCGCGACCGGTTGCATACCATTGCCAGCGGTTGGTCAGATTTCTGGCAATCGAAGCTGATACGGTTGGTCCAATACCACTTACGTGCTGTCGATAATCGATTGAACCCGCTCTAATCGAATTCGAATTGAACAAAGTGGCCGAATAACATTGATCGAGAGAAGCAAATCGGATACCACCACTCACAAGCAACGTCCCAGGTCCCAGATCGGACGAACGGGTTAATTCAAGATCGATTGCATATACATCTAAGTTCGCATTCGCGAGCATCTGCTCGGTTGGGGTTATCGCAGAAATATCAACATCACCAAAGGCGGGATGTTCGATTCGCCCAAATCCGTTCGCAGAGGGAGCCAGTATGATCTCGTTCGCTTGGTTGGCATACTGCCACCAAGATGCTCGAATTCCGATGGCACTCGCGGCTTGATAACCGATCCAAACGCGCGGACTAGTTTTAAAATCATAATCAAATTCGACATTCTCGATCGAGAATTGTTGGCTGCTGATTTGTGAACTCTCGCGTAGGCCCAGATTGTTTGAATAAAGTGGCTTTGCAATCAACGTATCAATGCCGCTAACCCAAGTTCCACCTGCATTACCGTTATGGGCAAGCTTCAATTCGCTGTCACCATCAGCCAAACTTTTCTGTGTAATGCATAGGCCGTACAGGACAGCCAGTCCCATCGTTAGGAAACCGAATGTTCGATTCATGACGCGAATCCCATTGGAAGCAATTGGCCCAAAAGATGGATTCTTGATCGTCCGTGATATTCGAAACGATCGCGAAATTGAGATTAGCAGATATAACCGTAATTTTTTGACAGTAGCCGTTCCAACCGTTACGCTTTCTCATGATATCCATTAATTCCACTCTTTTGCTCCACATATTTAGTTCCATCAGGGGGAAGCAAAATCTCAAAAACAACTAAGGAGTGGGGGATCACTCTCCACTTTTGGCAGGCTCTTATCAGAAACTTTTTCTCATTTTGTGTCGCTTTCTTTTCCACAATTTGCCCTAACTCGCCTTGTCATCACCATGAGCATCTGCCGGAAAGCCACGTACGAAACACTTGAAACACGCCGCCTAGCCGTTGGGATAGAGGATGCTGTTGAACTTTGGTGGAAGCTCAATCTACTGCGAACGCTTTCAACGGAAGGCCTGCCAAGACTTGCAATCACTTCGGTCCCACTGATGCGTCAGGCCCTTGCACCATTAGCCTGGAACCAACATCTTTATGATTCGGCCCACGCGCACGCAGCTGAGATGAGCGTCCATAATTACTTTTCTCACCAGAGCTTAGTCGATGGACGGTGGCCGAACCAAATGGTGCGTGATAAAGGCTATCCGTTACCCCAGTCTATCTTGAACCAACGCAATGACGTCGAAACGATTGTTGGGGGCGAACGATTTTCAGAAGTCGATAATGTTCTATTGGAAATGCTCACCAATTCAACCGCCAAAGCTCAGCTGTTTCCTGACAACATGGCTGGAGCACTCACGACAGAGATTGGAATTGGTAGTGCTACGAATTTGGAATCCACCTTCGATCACTATTGGGCAACCCATGTAGCAGGACGCCTACAAGGCGAACGATTTATAACGGGTGTTGTCTATGCAGACGATAATGGAAATCGCGATTTCGATGCGGGTGAAGGTTTGGCCGGCATTAAAGTTATCACGGGCGAACTCTCGACAACTACCGACTCCAGCGGTTCTTATGCACTGGCTGTTGCTGGGGGACGGCATCTCGTTAGTTTCCACGAGGCCGAACACGAACTGAATAAGATGATGATCTCGGTGAGTGACCGTTCGGTCGCAATCGATTTACGCAAAAATGACGCTTCCCTGGAAGTCAATTTTCGCAAACGATCCTGGTGGACCAATGCGGATAATCACGTAGATGTGAATCGCGATCGATATGT
>JBILTA010000529.1:0-4300 GCA_044371785.1 Pirellulaceae bacterium
GGGCGAGAAAATAGCCATTTAGGAGCCGATTTTTCGGGGTTTGGCGCGGTTTTTGCATCCCGTTTTGTCTTTTTTGCGTCAATGGTATTTGATTCGAAATCGTCGTTCAGACATGATGCAGTATGTCAGCGGACAAAAGAGGGAACTATGTGTTGCCGCCGGGCGTCTACCGGACGTACAGCATCGAGTGGCATTGCTACGTGGCAACATCAACCGTTATGGGAGAGAAACATGCGACATTGGGCGTTTTTGGGTCGCTTGGTTACGACTGCGGGTTTGATCATCGTTTTTTGGGTGTTCGGACTAGTTAATGTAGTTATAGCTCAAGGTGAAGCAGCGACGGGCATTCAGACCAGTGGCACTTCAACGATTCAAGTCACCCCAACTAAGATTCGCCTTTCCCTTACGATGGAAGCTGAAGCCGATGACGCCAAAAAGGCGATCAAGCTTTTGCAAACGCACAAAGAGAAAGTGCGTCAATCGCTCTCGGAGTTGAAGGCAGAGGACAAGTCGATTCAATTCTCGAGCACTCGATTAGAACAAAATGATGGGTTTCCTCCCAACTATCCATCCCCAGCGATTCGAGCTCGGATTATGCAACAAGCCAACAATCGCGGTGTCGATCCGGAGGATTTACCAGTTATCTTTATCGCCAAGGCCGATCTTCAAGTCGATTGGAGCTTGCCCACTGCCGATGCCGATGCGATCGCCCTATTGGTTTCTGCTTTGAAGGAGCAGGTGATCGAAAAAGATCTGATCGGTAAGAATATCGAATCCGATATTGCAGATGAACTCAGAGATAAAGTCGAATCGTTACAACAAATGGCGATGCAACAAGGTTATTACATTGACAGTAGCGCAAGTGGCGGTGGTCTAACTGTGGCCTTGGTAGGAGAGGTGACCGCCGAACAACGCAAGGCTGCTATCAAAGCGGCCTATGATGAAGCGGTGAGCAATGCACAGGATATTGCTGCAGCGACTGGCAAGTCATTCAAAAAAGTTTTATCGATTCGCGAAACGGAATCTGCACCATCTCTGCCGGTGCAAACCGTTCAAAATGTATACGGTCAAATGGTTCAGACGAGTTCTTCGAATAAACCAGCAGATCGTAACGTAGTCACTGGAACCGATGTCGATTCGCTTCGCAAAACCATAACGGTTACGGTCATTCATTCCATTGAGTAACGATGGCCATATAAAGTTCTATCGCTACTTATCCCAAGCCATTTATTTCGCACCTTGAGGAATATAGTTCATGTCGCAAGCAGCAACGGGCGCACCGCAGCATTTGACTGACGATGATGTGCAGGCAATCGATCGTCTCCGAGATGCCTATGGGCGGTTAAAGTTAGAGTTGGGCAAAGTGATCATTGGTCAACACGAAGTTATCGACCAGTTGGTGATCTGCTTGTTTGCAAAACGCCATGCTTTGCTAATGGGTGTGCCGGGGTTGGCCAAAACATTGTTGGTCAGCAAGCTGGCGGAAACATTGTCGCTCAAGTTTTCACGTATTCAATTTACGCCCGACTTGATGCCTATGGACATCACGGGAACCGACATTTTGCAAGAGAATTCGGAAGGGCGGCGCGAGTTCCAGTTCGTGCAAGGGCCCGTGTTTGCAAATATCGTGCTGGCGGACGAAATCAACCGAGCTCCACCTAAAACGCAAGCGGCAATGCTTGAAGCGATGCAGGAGCAGCGCGTTACCATTTTGGGCAAGACCTTCACCTTACCTCCGCCGTTTATGGTTTTGGCAACCCAGAACCCTGTGGAACAAGAAGGTACATATCCACTCCCAGAAGCTCAGTTAGACCGTTTCATGTCGTTGATCGAACTCGATTACCCCAGCGAAGCTGAAGAGATCGAGATCGCCCGCAGCACCACTGGGGGTGAATTACCCGAGCTAGCTCATTTGATGAACGCTCATGACATTATTACACACCAGAATTTGGTACGCCGCATTCCAGTGCCAGAGCATATATATACCTACGCTGCACGGTTGGTTCGCAAAACACGTCCATCGGACAAAACTTCACCTACATGGTTGAAACCTTTGGTTTCCTGGGGGGCTGGTCCACGCGCGATTCAAAACTTGATTCTGGGGGCTAAGTCGCGTGCGGCCTTGATGGGAAGCTACATGGTTCGACTAGAAGACATCCAACATGTGGCCGTGCCGGTGCTTACGCATCGAATCATTACTACATTCGCAGCGCAGGCTGAGCAGATCTCGGCCCGAGATATTGTGAATCGACTCATCAAAGAAACGACGGATGATAGCGTCAAGTAATTTATAGAGTTCGCTGTTTCGAGTCGAGATTACACCGAGTATTGATGCATGTTGACTGATCGAAAACAACGTTCCTTCATTGACCCCACGGTCTTAGGGCGACTGGCTCGATTGCCATTGTCGGCACGTCGGCCTATGTTGGGGCAAGTCTCCGGACGACATGTGAGCCCGCATCGTGGGGCGAGCGTTGAATTTGCGGAGTATCGCAAATATGTCCCCGGCGACGATTTGCGACGCTTGGATTGGCGCACTTACGGCCGAACAGATCGTTACTACGTCAAAGAGTTTGAAGCCGATACCAACTTGCGACTTTGCTTGGTGGTTGATACTTCTGGCTCGATGAACTTTGGTAGCGTCGGAATGACCAAACTCGATTACGCCAATCACTTGGCTGCATCGTTGGCTTACCTTGCAGTCCAGCAAGGGGATGCGGTCGGGCTTTCTTGCGTGGCAGACAAGATCGTCCAGAGTATTCCACCCAAGCGAAATCCGGCCCATTTGAAGCTGTTGTTCGACACGCTTGAATTGGCCAAGCCAAGTGGTGAAACGAAATTGGCAGAGATTCTGCACGAAATCGCCGAAACCGTTCGCCAACGGGCATTGGTTGTCATTCTGTCGGACTTTTTTATTGAGCCATCGATACTGAGAAATTGTTTTGAACATCTACGCTTCCGACACCATGATGTGGCCGCGTTCCATTTGTTGGATCCGGAAGAGCTTTCTTTCCCCTTTCAACGCCCGACTCGGTTTATTGATTTAGAAGGTGGGCCCGCCATCTTTGCTGAACCAAGCGAAATTGCTGACCGTTATCATAAAGCTCTTAAAGGCTATTTGGATGAGTTGCGGCAAGTTGTGCTGACTACGGCTGTCGACTACCAACGCATCGATACGTCCGAAACTTATGAAAGCGTGTTGACTCGCTTTCTGATCGATCGAAGTCGGGGGCGTGGTCGTCGATGAGTTTTTTACAGCCATGGCTACTACTAGCCTTACCCTTGTTCCTGATTCCATTGATCATTCATTTGGTCAACCAATGGCGTTACCAAACAAAGCAATGGGGCGCGATGATGTTTCTGTTGGCCGCCAACAGGATGTCGCGCGGTTACGCAAAGTTGCGGCAATGGCTGATATTGGCCATGCGCATGCTGGCAATCGCTGGCCTTATCTTGGCTATTGCCCGGCCATTGGCAAGCGGCTGGCTTGGCTTGAGCAGTGGCGCACGTCCCGACATGACCATGGTCTTGCTCGATCGTTCTCCAAGCATGCTGCAGCAAGGACCAGTAGGTAGCCTTTCCAAGTTAGAGTCGGGTTCGCGACAACTACAAGATGCACTCGGAACTATTGGCTCCAACCGTTGGGTCTTGATCGACAATGTGTCGAACTTACCCCAAGAGTTTGAAAAAGTTGAACAGATTTTCGAGACCACTCGCACCTCTGCTACCAGCGCCACGAGCGATGTCCCCGGAATGCTAACGCAAGCGATTGAGTATTTGAAACTCAATAAACCAGGCGCAACGGACATTTGGATCTGCTCCGATTTGCAAGAAAGCGATTGGAACGAAAAAGATCAGCAATGGGACGCGATACGGGACACTATCAAAGAGTTTGCTCAACCCGTGCGAATTCATTTGGTTGCTTTCTCTCAAGTGCCTATCAACAACAAAACTATCCGCGTTATCGAAGCTCGGCTCGAAGGGGATGAGCGAAACCGGGAGTTGGTTCTTTCGTTCGATATCCGACGCGACGACGCGAGCAGCACCACAGAGAAAGTTTCCGTTGATATCGAAATCGATGGTGTAACCACGCAATTAGACGTTGATCTTGCTGGTCAAGCTACCGAGTTAAAGGACCATCGGATTTCGCTGGAAAATGGGCAGAAACGTGGCTGGGGCAAGATCTCGATTCCCGCAGATGCCAATCTAGCCGACAATCAGTTCTTCTTTGTGTTTGACGAACCACCCGCCCGACGAACTGTTGTGGTAAGACAGTCGGAAAAATCTACCGCTCCACTTT
>JBILTA010000809.1:0-4292 GCA_044371785.1 Pirellulaceae bacterium
CGGCGGTTCGCTCCTCACTTCGTGCTACCGAGCACTGCAGGACGATGCTGAAGCGAGCACCGCCGGAGAACTTGAAGCGTTCTTGTGGAAGCCTGTGTCGGACAGCAACGGTAAACTCGCAATCCACAGCAGCCCTTCGGACACGGTTATCAAGATCGGCAGTGAGACTGGAACCACGCAGGGCGGTGGAAACGGCTATGCACAGCTCGCCCGCTTCCCGAAACCGGGGTGCGCATACGGAAAGAACGTGCAAGTAAAGGTTTATAACAGCAAGGGCGCTCCGTATCGGATCAATGGAAACGATTACCTCACCATTCCTGATGGATGTGGTCGGTACTGCCTTAAAAACGGCGCGATAGCAGCGTGTCCTAAGTAACCAAAAGTTTCATGCGATAGCGGTTCCCGCCGAATCACTTACGTATCACGGCCGCGGGTACAACTGGAACGTGGAATGCAATTGGAGGGGCACCGGCCTCGGTGCCCGTGTTGCAACCCGAGACATAGCAGGCATGAGATATTTGTACCCGTGGGCACCGAGGCCGGTGCCCCTCCAGTTGAATTCCCCGTGACGTTATTGGAGGGGCACCGGCCTCGGTGCCCGTGTCGCGACCCGCAACATTACAGGCATGAAATATTGGTACCTATGGGCACCGGGGCCGGTGCCCCTCCAGGATCGTCGCTACGCGCGGCAAGCCGGCCCTCCACGATTATGAAGGGCCCCGACGCGCCAGCCCCCTTTGGGCGACCTCTTGATCGGAGAAATAGATCTTGGTTGTACCGATAATCTGATAATCCTCGTGGCCCTTTCCTGCTATTACCACGGTATCCCTCTCATCCGCTGACTCAATAGCTTGAAGGATCGCCTTCTCTCTATCACGCTCGACTACCGTTGGTGTGATGGAACAAGCGAGGATATCATTAATTATGGCATCCGGATCTTCCGTTCGAGGATTATCGGAGGTCACCACGACGTGATCCGCTTGAGCAGCGGCGATTGTCGCCATCTGTGGACGCTTGCCTTTATCGCGATCCCCACCGCATCCGAAAATGCACCACAGCTTCCCTTCAGTTGAAACGCGCACCGCATCAAGCGCTCGCCCAAGGGCATCGGGCGTATGAGCATAATCAACGAAAACTCGGGGCCCGCCCTCCCCTACCCGCTCCAAACGACCCGGAACCTGGGGAGTGCGTGACAAAGCCTCAGACACCACATCAGCATCGAGACCAAGCGCGCACGCCGAAGCAAACGCGGCCGCCACATTCTCAGCGTTATGAGGCCCGATAAACGGAGCGTGGATCTCATATCGTTTACTGAACTCTTTGACTTGTAGTGAGAGTCGTATGTGGTGCGGAGTTTCATGAACCTCAAGGATCCGCACCATGGCCCTCTTCGATCGACCGAACGACCAGTCGCGCAGACCAAGAGCTCCTACCTCTTCAACCAGCGAGGCTCCATAGGAATCATCACTATTTATAACGGCGCCCTTTGTCTCCTTTACACCAACTCTCAGCAGCTCAAAGAGATGCCGCTTTGCGTTGAAGTAATGCTCAAAGGTCTTGTGGTAGTCGAGATGATCGCGAGTCAAATTCGTAAAGACGCCGACATCAAACTGAACATCCTCTACTCGCGCCTGATCTAACGCGTGTGAAGAGGTCTCTACTACGCAACTCTTTGCTCCGGCAAGAACAGCGCTCTGAAGAAGCTTTTGAATCGAAACAGGATCCGGACTTGTGAGCGTTCCTTCTTCTCGCCCCTTGCCCATACACTCAGTTCCAAGGGTACCGATTCGAAGCGCTCCGCCACCTATCTCGTTAAGGAGGTGGTACAGGATCCAATTTGTAGTCGTCTTTCCATTCGTGCCGGTAATTCCGACGACCTTGAGCGCGGAAGAGGGATCTCCGCACACCAGCGATGCAAGCCTACTAAGCGCAAGACGTGTGTTTACCACAACGATTCCAGCTCGGCCCTTGAGTACAGCGGGATCTTCTACTATCGCGAGGGATGCGCCTCGAGCGAAAGCGTCGTCCACGAATCGGTGACCATCGGCAGTATGCCCACGCACCGCGACGAACACGCTCCCCTCATCTACCTCGCTGCTGGATGCCGTTACCTTTGCGGAGACGTGTGATGAGGGATCGCCCCCTATACGTTCTCCACAAAGAACCGATGCTATCTGTGATGCCGTCAACATGGAGAGAGTAATACCCCGTCCACGGGAGAACAGGAATAGGTCTCCCCTGCATAGTCGCCCGAATTCCTACGCGGATTAAACAGCCGGCTATTATTGAGCGTACGAGGCTCTTACAAGATCCTCCTCAGAGCCGTCTTTCGGGAGTTCAAGTATATCGCCACCCCCTGCAGTACCCAGCTGATTTCGAGTCGCCATGAATTTAATTGAGCGCTCCATGACCACCTTAAACACGGGAGCCGCAAGGGTTCCACCGTAGATGCTTTTCGCTCGCGGCTCATCCATGATAACCATCGTTGTGAAGTTTCGGGGAACTCCCATCGGAGCACCGCCTACAAATCCTACGAACGACGCGACATATTTTCCAGCCATATAGCCGCGACCATTCGGGGAGGCCTTTTGAGCTGTTCCAGTTTTTCCTCCCACCCGCAGTCCCTCGATCTTTGCTTTTGAGCCCGTGCCGTGCTCGTCCTCTACTACTCCATACATCATCTCTTTAGCAGCGAGAGCAGCCTTCTCCGATATTACTCGCTCTCCCTCGGGAGGAGCTCCTATCGATACAACCGAAAGCTTGGGAAGGGTCCCGCCGTTTGAAATAGCCGCAACCGCCCTCACAACTTGCAACGGAGTAACGGCAATACCCTGCCCAAAAGAATGGGTCGCTGTGTCTATCTTCGCCCACGAATTGACGTTTCGGAGGATTCCTCCCGACTCGCCGGCCAGACCTAGACCCGTATTCTGACCAAACCCAAATTGGCGCAGATACGTGTAGAGACGATCACTCCCCAACCTTAGCCCCACTTTAGTCATCCCAATATTGGAGGATCGCACAACGACATCATGGAAGGTGACGGTTCCGGATGGATGAACGTCTTTTATCGTATGTGTTGAGTAACGGAATCGTCCGTTCTCACAGTTGATCATATCCTTCTCGGAGACCACGCCAGCATCGATAGCCGCAGCCGCGACGATCGGTTTCATGGTAGAACCAGGCTCAAAGACAGCCTCTACGAGAAGATTCTTGAGAGCATTCTTTGAGTCAGCCGCAGGGTTGTTGAAATTATAACTCGGCGATTGACTAAGCGCGAGAATCTCGCCTGTGTCTGAATCAATCATCACAGCCATCGCAGCTTTCGCGTTGGCTTCTTTACGGCCGATCTCGAGCTCCTCATCCATGATGAGCTGGATGTCCGCATCTATTGTAAGCTTTAGTGCGTCCCCCTTTGGAACCTCAAACGACTCAGCCTCTCCAACCTGATTCACCTGGATAATCTTACCGAAGGCATCACGCGTACCCTTCGTCTTCACGTGGTCGACGTGCAAACCCTTCTCGTAGAGGCTCTCAATCCCCGAAAGACCAGCGCCATCTACACCGACCTTACCAATAAGAGCACTGGCTGCCTGGTTGTAGGGATAGAACCGTCGAGGCTCCATAACCGTTCCCACCCCCACGATATTGAGAGCGGTTACCTTTTCAACTTGGAATCTCGGAACCTGACGCTTTACCCACACGAACGGCTGACTACTTGCGAGCTTCTCGCCGACAACGGAGGGTTTCATCTCAAGCTGCTTGGCGAGCTCCTTAGCAACCTTATCCTTATCCTTAATCTGCTTGGGACGGACGTACACTGACTCTGCTGGCACTGAAACGGCGAGCAGCTTGCCGTTTCTATCAAGAACGGGACCTCGCTCCGACGCGACCTCTACTTCCGAAACGTGCTGCTTAATCGCCCAATCCTGCCACGTCTCAAAATCAGAGACCTGTAGGCTGTACATGCGATGAAGCAGGAGCCCAACCCAAGCCAACGCAAACACCCCGATTATTCTGAGCCTCATCGGGCGACTGCTTGCGAGCGAGGGAGAAGCGAGAGATGACCGCTGGGTAAAGGCGAAATCGCGGCCGATAGGGCCACGTGCATTACTCCTGTCATTCGCTACTCGATCGGAGTTAAGCGGGTTGATAGGGAGTTCTTCACAGTTTTGCTTGTATTTTTTTGAGAGCATTAAGCAGTTCACCCGGAGCCCCACCAATACCGCATGGGCAGGAGCAGAATAAGAGCGGTGCTATGCTATGTAACGCGAACCCCCGAAACCCTCAAGGTA
>JBILTA010000001.1:0-36131 GCA_044371785.1 Pirellulaceae bacterium
TGCAGCAAGTTGCCATTGAGGTGATTCGGGAAAATCAAAACTCAGGGTATGGATTTTCGGATTCGGAATCTTGATGGCAAAACTGCTTAGCTCCACTTTCTCGGATTGAAAAAGTGTCGTTTCGATTTTGATATCTCGACCGATCTGAGATTGCCAACCTGTCGCGAATCCCTCGATATTCCAACTTGGACGAAAAGGAACATCCACAAATCCGATTTCTTGCGGTAGGTCCAACTCGGGTTGCGAACCCACCGAACCATCTATGGCCGAGGCAGCACTATCCATGATCGCACTTTCGTAGCTAGACGACTAAGCAGCTTTCGAGGCTGGGTGCGCTTCTTGCAACGCTTCAACAATTCGGGTGAATGGTTCTAACAAATCAACTTGTTGCAAGAGTTCCTGACTTCGTTTCACCACAAAATCCCAGTCGGTTCGATGCGATCCATCGACGACAATCTTATGGCCATTCAATTCACCCACGGAAATACCCGCATTCTGAGATTCAGGCACGATCAGCTCCTTGCTAATCGCCTCATTCGCTTTGGACTTTACACAGCAAACAGGAATCTCAGTCACATTTCGCAGCGAAAGAACGGCGGAACAATCAGTAAACACAATGGCGGGTTGCAACTTCGCTTTCGAAACCAATGTTCGAGCGATTTGCTCTCCACAAAGAAAATCTACCAAAGTGGGACCATACAAAATGCTCTGCGCCCGAGTCGGCTTCACCGGCAAAGTGCAATGAAACTCCAAAGGCCTCGCTAACGAATTAACCAATAATAGCCCACCCAAATAGCCAAGCTCCAGATGCTGCCGCACCGTCAGAAAGCCTAAGTTCGAGTGTTCGTTACCCTTGGTGGTGCTCATGCTGCTCCAATACCGAGTGCGCTAAAATGAACAACCGTTCCCATCCCGCCTGCTGCAGAGGAATGGGTCGACATAATCGAGGGGATATCAGATCACCACGATTGTAATGAATGAGTTCGGCAGTCCGGTCGTAACGACTTTAAGGAGCATGGGTTGCCTGTCCGGACCTAGTTATTTTACCTAAACCCCCAAAATAATCTTTGCGTCACAAGATGCTCGACTTTTTGACACCTCGGTGACTATACTCGAATGAGAAGTTTCGATTTAGAAAGTGCTGGAGCGTTGAATCAACATGTCCCACGAGCCTACCCAATACTCCCCTGTGTTTCGTATCGATGTATCCGCTGAACCAGGATCCGATAGTCACAGCATGGGCGACACGGGAACGGCTATGGTCGCATTGATGAGACAACTGGTGATTGCACAAGAACGCCAAAATCAATTGATCGAACAGTTGATCCAAACGAACGTCAATGCGCAGAAACAACGCGCCAGCGAACTGCAACAATGGAAAGATGCCAACCCTAAACTGGCTCGTGCTTGCCGCCGCGCAGCCGAATCTCTATCACGCGTCCAAGCTCAATTTCTCGAGAGCATTACCGAAGAAGTGGAAGCCAACGAAGAAGATTTGTTGGATGGCGAATTCGTGTTGAGCGAATTCGTGGATCGCTTTGGCCCACGACTTGCCCATCTTAACGGAGTTCTGCAAGTTCTCGCACAACTAGGCACTGGCGTACCCAGCCAGGGCTAGCTTTTGAAGTGCCTAGCTTTTGAAGTGCCTAGCTTTTGAAGTGTCTAGCTTTTGAAGTGTATAGAGCACGTGTCTCCATCGCAGACTTTGCCAGCAAGTTTGTAACGTCTCTTGGCGACTTGCTTGTATCCCCATTGCCACAAAGGTAATGAAAAAGGGATATGCATAATTGGCATGAGCCAATAAAGTCGGGGCAAACGCCGAGTCAGATAACGAACCGCCGCCGCTCCGCCATACTTATTGCCTTCAGGCGTCACGACATACATTTGCTGCATCAATTCGTCGTGGGATAATTCGGGAAATCGTTTCTGCAGACGCGTATCGTGAAGCGAGATAAACGCCAATTTTCCTTCTGCATCAAATTTCACCAGGCGTTCGACTTGGCCTCGGCAAAAACGACATTCGCCATCATAAATGACCACATCTTTGGTCCAAGGGCGAAGCGATTCCGGGTCTAGGTACTCGCCGTCCGGGTCAGGTAATCTAATTTCTGCCATAAGTCATATCAGCTTTTCCGTTACTGTCGCTCACACCATGTCCGGCAACCTTGTTTCGACAACTGTTGAGCAGATAGCAACTCTCTTTTTCTATCGTAGCATGGAAAATGGTGGGGTTGGGTGGATAAAATGGTTTTAACAGAAGTCGGCGGCCAAAAATCGGGTTACCCCGTATTGATTTGGTGACCTGAATCACCCCATCATGTTCCATCCCACCTTTGCCCGGCCTGCCTCTCCCACCTGCCCATTCACACCAACCAGGTATCTACGCATGAACCGCAACTGTCTTCCGCAGTTAATTGGCTGCCTGCGTTTTATTTGCCATCCGCGTTCTTTACTTTGGCTTTCCCTGATCGACGTGTTCTTGATCCCAGCAGTGATTCACGCGCAACAAGCCGCGGTTCCTCCGCTGCATCAACAAATCGATCAACTACTGCAACCTAAAGATGCCGGGCTTCCTCACACCGAAGTTGCCGAATCGCTTCTCCTTCGTCGCCTCTATCTCGATCTTGTCGGAATCCCACCTACCCTGGCAGAACTTCAGGGCTATCAGGCAGACACAACACCTGACAAATACTCCGTCTTGGTCAATAAGCTCTTGCAGAGCCCAGAGTTCGTAGAGCATTGGGTTAAGCAATTGGATTTGATGTTTATGGAACGACGCGCGAATACCAACATCGCGCAATTGGACTGGGAAGAGTATTTGCGCAAGTCGCTGTCATCGCAGCAGCCATTCAACCAATTATGTACTGAGATCTTGTCAGCCACTGGGGCGCCTGGTGCTTCCCGTCCAGCTGCTCGATTCTTTCTCGATCGTGGTGGCGATCCAAACTTGATCACGCGAGATGTAGGGCGTGTCTTTTTTGGTCGCGATCTCCAATGTGCTCAATGCCACGACCATCCTTTGATCGATTCCTATTTCCAAAGTGACTTTCATGGTATCGCTGCCTTTTTTAGTGGTGGTTACATGGTGGAAGTTCCTGAAGGAGATAAGAAGCTTCAAGTGTATGCAGAGAAATCACTGCTCGAGAGTCCTTATGAATCTGTGTTTCACAAAGGGACCACTCGTCGCACACTACCCCGTATCCCCGGTGCTGCTGAAGTTGTTCCTCCGAGCGTACAACCTGGTGCCGACTACGATGTCACTCCGGCTGACGGCGTCGCTGCGAAACCCAAATATAGTCGACGTGCACAACTCGCTCAGCTGGCGACTTCCGGGAGTTCTTCTGCGTTTAACGAAAACTGGGCCAACCGCTTTTGGACGTTGGTTTATGGTCGCGGTGTTATCCATCCAGCGGACCTTATTCATGCAGATGCAGAACCCTTACACCCTGAACTGCTACCATTGCTTGGCCAGCGTTTCGCAGAGTCTGGTTTTCAACTGCGCAGTTTTATTGGCGAATTGGTTCAGACCAAGCTCTATCGTTCAGGTCAAAGTGCGCCCTTTGACGCCACGACACCACAGCATGCTAAAGAAATTGTCGAAGCCAACGATTGGAAGAAGATACTCGCTGACAGACAAGCACGTTGGGAAGCAGCCAAGTCCCAACTCGCCACATTGGGCGAACAAACGGGCAGTACGAAAGATGCATTGTTGGCTATTGAACAAGAGCGAACAACTCTGCTGGCCGCGTTGGATCAAGCTCGCGCTGCATTGATCAGCGCCAACGATGCTCAGGCCAAAGCGACCGCAGAAGTAGCAACTGCTGAAAAGAATGTTACGGATGAACAAGCTAAACAAGCGAAGCTTCAAGCAGCCGCAAACGCTACCGATGAAGCGAAAGTCTTATTGAATCAAGATGCTGATATTGCCAAGGCGGCTGAGATATTGCAGCAAAAACTGGTGGCGATTACGACTTCGATCACCAATCTCAATAACACGGCCGAAGAAAAGCGAAAATTGTTAAGCGCTGCTCAAACAGCTACTGAAACACAGAGAGGAGCCTGGGCTGCAGCTGACAAGGCGGTAACCGATAAAAACACTGCCTACCATCAAGCGGATCAAGCGTATGTCTCTGCTCGCAACGCGGAAGAACAAACCCGCAGAATCGTTAGCTCACTAAAGCGTGAAGTTGATTATGCGAAGTCTGTTGTAACCATTCGCGATAGCGTTCAAGAATTCGAAGCCAAGGGTGCTGAGCTCGCTCAAGCGATCGTACAAAAAGAAGCGATTACGACGGAAAAGAGTGCTCACTTGAATAATGTGGCTGCCCTAGAACCTCAACTTACGCAGGCCACTCGCGATCGCGATCAAGCTCAAGAGATCTTGCAAGCTCAGCAGCAACGCTTGCAAGATGCTGAAGGCAAACATCAGTTGATTGTCACCGCACAGGCCGCATTGCAGAAATTGCCTGACAATCAAGTCGATACGCTCCGGACGGCCATGGACGAGATCCAACGGCGACTCGTCGATTCAGACAACATGTTGGTAAAGCTGCGTCAAGAAATGCAATCTCAACAAACAAGCTTGGCGGGTGCTCAAGCAAAACTCAACCAGTTGCAAGAGACCAAAGCGACTGAAGAAATGGCAATTGCTAAAGTTGATGCGGCGTTGGCTGCCACCGAGACGAGTATTCAACAATCGGAAACCGCTCGAAAGGCTGCCCAAGAGAATTATGCTCGTCGGCTTCAAGAATTGCGTCAGCTCCGTATGGAGCGTTTCGAGTATTCAAAATTGGTAGCGTTAACTCCTGAACAATTAGCCTGGAGTTTGTTGAATTCGATGGGCTTTGTAGAACGCCAAATTGCTGCTCGACTCGCTGACATCGACAAGGCGACTCCACTCACGGCAGAACAACAACAGGATCAAAACCTAGTGCAGCAACGTAAGTTGCAGGCTTACTTGCAAGCTCGCAAAGAACTTCAGGGCAATGTGAACGTATTCGTAAGCCTGTATGGTGCCGGGGCAGGGCAGCCACAGGGTGATTTTTTTGCGACGGCCGATCAGGCTTTATTTGCCAATAATGGAGGCGTCATTTTCTCTTGGGCAGCGGCAGCAGGGGACAACGTTACCAGCAAGTTTATCTCGTCGACTAATGTGCCCGAAGCAACCACACATCTCTATTTGGCTCTCTTAGGACGAGTTCCTAGCGATGAAGAAATGGCGGATGTTCAACAATATATGAGTCAAGCTCCGGACCAAAAGGCTGCCTTAGCCCAAGAGTTAGTTTGGGGCATATTGACGAGCGCAGAATTTAGATTCAACCACTGATTGGGAAGCGAAGGAGATTGAAAAATGAAATGCCAATACGCCTGTGGGTCGACCGAGCATTTGATGGCTCGTCGGAAGTTCCTGTCCCTCTCAGCTGGAACTGTTGGTGTTGCCGGAGGGCTAGGTTTTCTGACGAGTGGGGCTGCAGCGGAACAGGTTCAGCAAAAGCAGCAACGAATCGTTGTATTCAATATGCATGGTGGCTTAAGTCAGCTTGAAAGCTGGGATCCTAAGCCAGGAACGCGGACGGGTGGTCCATTTCGAGCTATTCCCACTTCTGTGACAGGTCTACATATCAGCGAGTTGTTACCTTACACAGCTCAACAGATGCATCACCTTTGTTTATTTCGCGGTGTAAATACCAGTGAAGATGATCATGGCAAAGGTGCCTACATGATGATGACGGGGCGCAGACAGACCCCAGCTGCCGATTATCCAGAGATCGGAGCCGTTGCTGCCAAAACCTTGATGCCCGATGACAGTTCGTTGCCTGGTCATATTCGTATTGTTCCGCATGGCGGTGGTGGTCGTGGTTCCGATGCGGCCTATTTGGGCCCAAGGTATTCCAGCATCCAATTAGGCAATGGCAATCCGCCTCAATACACCAAACGTCCCGATGGCATCACCGACGATGCAGAACGACGTCGACAAGAATTTCGCCGAAAGTCAGATCGCCGCTTTTTGGATGGACGCCGCACGGCGATGACCGACGTATTCACTTATAGCTTTGAACAAGCTGATCGGCTGATGGAACAGCGAGACGTGTTTGATGTCACGAAAGAGCCGGTTCAAGACCAGGAGAAATACGGCGGTCATGATTTTGGCCGACATTGCTTATTGGCAAGACGTTTGCTTGAGCGAGGTATTTCGTTTGTTCAAGTGTCACATTCCAACTATGACACACACAATGAGAATTTTGATTTTCATCTTGAACAAGTCGGCGAATTTGATCGACCCTTTGCAACTTTTGTTGCTGACTTGGCCGAGCGAGGCTTGCTCGATCAAACATTGATTGTGGTTCTCTCCGAATTCGGTCGCACGCCTAACATCAACTTATACCTGGGCCGAGATCATTGGTCGAAAGCTTGGTCTGTATTAGCGGGTGGAGCCAAATTGGCACGTGGGGCTGTTCTCGGTGCCACAAATGCCGAAGGAACTGAAGTTGTTGATATCCAGGTTGATCATGCCCAATTGTTCCACACGTACTTACAAGCGGTGGGAGTCGACTCGACAACTTCGTTCCAAATCGATGGTCGTGAACTTCCGATTGCCGATCCGGCGGCCGAGCCTATTTGGACAGCGATTGTGTAGCCTGAAGCAGTATGGATTGATTGCTCCTTGATGAAAGTGCACCATGATGTTGGACGTAACCAAAGCTCGAATCATTCACGACTTTACACATGATCGTCCATTGCTGGCGTGCCGTTATGATCCCAAGGAGCGGTTCGTTGTCACTTCATCCGAGGACTTTCGCCTACAAAAATTCAATCTACCCGGAGGCGAGAAGACAATTCTGCCAGAGGTGCACAATAGCTGGGTTCATGCTCTAGGCTTTTCTCCCGATGGCCAAATCCTTTACAGCGGAGGCTGTGATGGGAAACTCGTCTTGTGGAACATTGCTGAAGCAGAAGTCAAGCCAATACGCATCATTGAAGCACACCAAGGCTGGCTCCGAACTTTATCGGTCAGTCCTGATGGAAGCTTGGTTGCCACCGGTGGCAATGACAAAGCGGTAAAGATCTGGAATACCCAAACGGGCGAATTGGTGAAACAGTGGCCAGGACATGCGAAGAATGTCTACAGCGTGCAGTTTATGCCGGATGGTAAACGCGTACTGAGCGGCGACTTGGGAGGCGCTGTACAACTCCGAGCGCTCGATGCCGATGATGTGAAAGCAGCATTCGAAGCCAAACCCTTACACACATATGAAGGTGGCCAGATGGTTGACTTCGGTGGAGTACGTTGCTTGGCCGTGCGCCCGAATAGCGATCAATTCGCGGCAGGCGGATTACATAAAGCCACCAATCCACTAGGTGCTGTTCACGAACCTCTCGCATTGAGATTCGCTTTTGAAGGTAGCCAACTCCTCAAGAGCCATGTAACCGAAGGTATTACGGGTGGCGGATTGTGGCGAGTTCAATGGCTCAGCGATGGAACGCTGATGGGAGTTAGTGGCGGCAGCAGTGGTGGGTTTCTGATTTTCTGGAACGATCAACAAGAGAAAGACTTCTCGCGTTTCAAATTGCCCGCCTTGGCTCGCGATATGGACCTAGCAAATAACGGGCTCAATGTGCTGACTGCGCATCACGATGGCCATGTCCGCATTACTCGGCTGTCGGAGAGTTGAACATCTCTTTCATCTTGCTCTGAATCCAATCCGATCCAGAAATGCGCAATCGGTCGCGACGCTTCTCAATCGCGCGATTGATCTTCAAGGTTAACTCGCTACCTTCCTCCTCAACTTTCTGTCGCAAAAATAACTCCATACCCTCACCTAGACGCTTGGCCATTGGTCCACCCACCTGGCTCAGCCGATTGAGACGAAAGTAATTTAGCTTCATTTCAGAAGAGATGACTTCGGGCTGCAACAGAATATCAGGGGGGAAGGTGAGTGGATGCAACCGCACAGCGACCTGGCAAACCAAGTCCACTTCCACGTCCGCTTCCGCATCCGCATTCAAACTGATGACTTGGACATCATACTGCCAAACGCTTAAGCGTCCTTGAATATCGAGGGGAGCTTTGATGTTGGCCGCGAACTGAACTTTGCCATCAGGGAGCGTCTTGATATCGCGGATGGCGATATTAAAGCTCTTTTCCGGGTCGCGGATTTCGATGTGATACTTGGTCCAATTGCCATGGTTCACATCTTTCCAGCGGCGTTTCGTTTCTAGTTTGAGACCTTCCTGACGAAACGCCCAACCATCCAACACCGTTTTTTGGGTTCCCCAATTTTTGGTGTTATCATAGTGGCGAGGAAGATGGTTGTTGGCTAGCCACACAATCCACTTGGTCGCTTCGCGTGCCGTCTCCTCACTTGCTAAATCTTGTTCCGATTTCGGGGCAGAACCCTGTTGAGCATGGCTTGGCGGACTCCATGCAAAAGTCAAACTGATCCCCATGACAAAGAAGATCAGTTTGACATCGAACATGTAGCTCAGCCAGCCTTTAGCTCCGGTCACTTGACACTCGATTTTTTGGCTGGCGTTGGGAGCGAGGAAACTTCTGCTTCCGGTTTCTTGGCCGGCGTTGGCTCTTGGCTTGATTCAGCCGGCAGTTCCAAGAATCGAAATGAAGATGCCATTTGAGCATCAGTACCGGCAAGCTTATCTGCCAACTCACCACCCACCGTAAAGACCATCGAGAGACGGCGGCCGCTATCATCGGATAGGTGATAAAAGATCCATTGAACGGGCAACTCGGATGCCTGGCCAATCGCAGTGATTTGCAAAACCCTTAGACCCGTTTCCGTGACACGCTCTTCCGAAGAGGCGAAGGACTCAAAACCCTTATCGAGTGATTTGCGAACTTCGTCCTGAAACGCTTCCAGAGTAATCTGTTGACCTGCATCTAATTTGGCGACCTGATGCACGTTGCATTGCGAAATGACACGATCATTTTCGATCATTCGCAAAATGGCAGCCTGTCCGTTATCGTGGATCACCTTCCAATTGCGATCTGCGAGCATCGAATAACGACCGCGAGTTGACTCAATGCGTTGCATCAACAAGCCCGACAGTTTGGCTTCATCAACGACTGCGACGCTGAGATCGTTAGTATATTTTGCTTCATTCTGGGGTTGACGCACCAAGCGGATGCGAGCTGTGATATCGAAGCCAGGCTCGGACTGGCTGATTTCGCGTTTTTCCTTCAGGACAAGGGCAACCCAGGAGATCGAGAGAGTCGCTAAATCCAGTTGCATGTTACCTTCAACATCAATGGCAGTCGGTACGCTGTTGGCGGTAGCGGCCAGCTCACCTCGAAATTCGATATCAACCCGATTCCCCTGATGAGTCTTCGCAAAGGCAGTAAAGTCCGATTTATGGATAGCATCTAGAGAAAGTAGACGTTGCAACGAAGCTGCTGGTACGGTCCACTTTTCGTTCAACTGCACCGGCTTTACTGGTAACAATTCATGAATGGCCAATGTGTTGCAAGGCATCTTCAGCAAATCGATTTCAGCAGGCGACAGCGGACCGCTGGGGCTAAAGAGTTGCAACTCATTGTCGCGATAACGCGCTACGACTTGCTTCAGTTCATCGGCTAACTGCAAACTGCTACCCGAATTGGCAACCGTGTTCTCGACTTTAGCTTCGTGGAAGAAACGGAGCGAAGTTTGCACCAGTCCCAAGCTATCGGGCTTGGTAAAATGCTCTTCAAAATCCAGAGTGGATTGGGCTTCGATGCTGGCCGAACGAGTCTCTTTTTTGCGGCCCTCTTTGAGAGGTTCGCGAACTTCAATATTACCACGCAGTTCCATCACCATGCGGTTACGGTAAATCTTGGCTTGCTGCAAGGCGACGACGGAGCGAAGTTTGGCGAGATCCAGTCCAGACGATGTCTCCTCAGCACCAAACAATGGCTGCTTGGAATGAAGTTGAAGAGTCAAACCAGCGGCGGTGCACAAAGCCATCCAATCTCGGCGGCGTATTCTGTCCATGGAATTCCCTTTCCTCGAACGCATCCTGCATCAGGCAATATCGCTTTATTCGGTTGTCGGCAGTTTGGCCCGACCGATTCGAATGTCTTTTTTTGGGATAGTGCAGGTTATAGCCAAAAGTCTCGACCTGGTAGTCTGGGTAAAACTTTCGCAGCGACGTTAGAAATTTGCTGTCTCAAAATAAGACAAACTGTGTCAATATCGGGACAGATCTGATACGCTGCGAGCCAAACAGGTGAAAAATGAGCCAACGCAAGTGACAAAAAATTGTAATTTCTACCTACTAGAAGCAGACACTTGGTGAGTCCCGGTTGGATGAGACGGGATAAGGAATCTTATTTTTAATGGATTTTGGCGTTTTATTAAGCCTTGCGACTCGAAAAAGCGGGCCTAGGGGAAATGGTGGCACCAGATTAGCCGAGCTTTGTCTCGATTCCGTTGCGAATGGTACACCGTTTGCGGTCAAGTATAGATCAGTAGAGAGACATGCCAAGCGTCCAATGTGACAGTCCACTATTTGGCAGGAAACGAACCTGCTCTTTAGGAAGCTGTGAACCAAGTTCACTTTGGCGACGTCCACACCGAAAGGGGTCAGAATTAAATTGGGGATTCTGCGGCCGAGGCGATTAGGAAGCCGGGTGGGCAGAAAGTCGGGTGGGCAGAAAGAAAGCTGAGAAGTTTTAAGGACTGGTAGTTTCGAAGACTGGATAAGTCTAAACGGTTTTGAAGTTCGGGTAGGGTGGTGAGGTAGCTTTAGGATGAAGCGACTCCCGTCAAGGAATTGGTGTTCAGCGGCCGGAAGCCGCACGGATACACGAGCATCGATTCTAGAAGGGTTAGGGTGGATAAAGATGCACAACGATTATCGCATCGCAATGTTACGGGAATTACGAGATCAACAGGTTCGCTTTGCGCCACGTTCAAAACGAGTTGAGCAGGTGGCACGCGCGGAACGTCTATTGGTCGAACTCGAAATGAATCGCGAGTACCCGTATGACTTTATCTTCTATCGTTTGATGGAAGTCCGCTCAGAGTCTACCCAACGAAAACTGATTAAGGGTGAAGATGCTGCGCACGATTTGCGTTTGTTCGTAGAAGATGTATCTAGCTCTCTTAATATGCGTGTGGAAGAGGCAACAGAGCCTGTGCACACTGTGGAAGAACTGAGCAAGATGTTTAATGTATCGACCAAGACCATTTCGCGTTGGCGCGATCAAGGCTTGGTAAGTCGAAAGTTTGTGCACGAAGGTCGTAAGCGAGTTGGTTTCTTGCATAGCAGCGTAGAACGCTTTTTGCAGACCAACCGAGAAAAAGTCAAACGAGGTGAACGTTTCAGTCAATTGAGTGAAGATGAAAAGTCAGAGATACTCGAGCGAGCTCGACGTCTTTCCGGGATGGGCATCAACCCATCGGAAGTAGCTCGGCGTTTAGCCGAACAGTTGAACCGAAGCGTAGAGACGATTCGGTACACGATTAAGAATTTTGACCAGAAACATCCAGAGGTCGCAATTTTCCCGGATCACCGACCAACGTTAACGGAGGACGATAAAAAGGTGGTTTACCAACAATTCCGACGCGGCACGAGCATCTCGGCCCTCAGCAAACGTTACGGTCGCACACGCAGCAGTGTATTGCGAATCCTTGGGGAACAGCGAGCGATTCGCTTGATGGACCTTCCCTTGGAATATATGCCCAATCCAGATTTCGAAAACACGAAACTCGAAGCTGAGATCCTGGGCCCTATGCCACAGGCCATCTCTCCTCCGAGACGCAGCAAAGCCCCGGCTGGCCTGCCTCCGTATTTGGCTTCCTTGTACGACAGTCAACTTTTGACCCGCGAACAGGAGTACCACCTGTTCCGCAAAATGAACTACTTGAAGTTCAAAGCCAACAAACTTCGCAGTGAACTTGATCCTAAGCAACCCAAGTCATCCAGCATGGATGATATCGAAGCTTTGTATCAAGAAGCTGTCGAAGTCAAGAACCAGATCGTGCAATCTAACTTGCGTTTGGTTGTCTCGATCGCCAAGCGGCACGTTGGTAGCGGCGATGAGCTATTCTCATTGATCAGCGATGGCAATATGTCGCTTATCCGAGCTGTAGAGAAATTTGACTTCGCACGTGGCAACAAGTTCAGCACCTATGCGAGCTGGGCCATCATGAAGAACTTCGCCCGAACCATTCCGGACGAATTCAAGCATCGTGATCGCTTCCGCACCACAGGTGAAGAAGTTTTCATGACGCAGCAAGATAGTCGTGGTGATCATTTTGCCGAACAGATCGAACAAAGCCAACGACAGAGCCAAATCAATCGTATTCTGTCCAAGCTTGACGAACGAGAACAGCAAATTATCATCCGCCGTTTTGGACTTGATCATAAGAACGAGCCTTTAACGCTCAAAGAAGTAGGTGACCAAATGGGCGTCACCAAAGAACGCGTTCGCCAGATCGAAGCTCGAGCTTTAGTGAAATTGCGTGAAGCCGCTTCGGAAGAGCACATCGACATGCCAGACTAAGCCAGGACATCAACTTGGCTTTAGATAACTCGAAGCCTCGGTTGCCTCAACAATCGAGGCTTTTTTCGTTTTTCTATCGCCTAAGTTCGATCGATAATCGATAGTAAATCGTAATGTACACGAACAATAAACCAGCATGGTGTCAGACGACCTGCCTAACCTAGCGAAATGGGTTCATGTTTCCTTTACGCGACAATATCCCATCGAGAACTGTACCCGTTGTAACCTACTCATTGATCGGACTATGCGGTGCTGCATTCCTTATGCAGTTGCTCGCCGGTTCGAATAACGAGTTGTTGATCGAACGCTTCTCGATGATCCCAATGCGAATTGCCGAACCCGAAGATCCAATCCTCATTTCTACGCCCGCAATTGTGCAATCTCCATTCGGCCCAGCCCAAGTTATGGCAACGCGTGAGCTTCCGCCAGCCGCAGTTCCCGAATGGATGACCTTGTTTACCTCGATGTTCTTGCACGGAGGCTGGCTACATCTGCTGGGCAACTTGTGGTTCCTTTACCTGTTCGGCGACAACGTGGAAGATCGCTTTGGACGCGGACTTTACCTGATACTGTACCTTGCCAGTGGCCTGGTAGCCGGCATGGCCCACCTGATCACCAACTTCGACTCTACCGTTCCTACGATCGGTGCCTCGGGAGCCATTGCGGGGGTAATGGGGGCCTACCTCGTAATCTATCCACACGCGCGGGTATTGACCGTCATACCACTGTTTATCTTCTTTCCCATTTTTGTGATTCCTGCTCCCGTGTTCCTTGGAATTTGGTTTCTGATTCAAATCGTCAACGGTTCATTGATGAGCATGGACGCTAGCGCAGGAGGCGTGGCGTGGTGGGCACACATCGGTGGATTTGCGGCAGGTGCCTCCATGGCTCTGGGACTTATATGGCTGCATCGCTTGAAACCTGCCGTAGATGAGATACTACCAGGTACGGACCACAGCGGCTTTTATCGCAATTTGTAGGCCACTAGCGCAATAAAAAACCTGTGTTGCATCAGCTAAGCTGGACAACACAGGTTTCTTAGTTATTCAAACCACTTCGATCGAGAACGACTTACAGACCTGGATCGATCTTGATCAGCTTACCGTTCTTCTCGCCAGCGATGATCGTAACATACAACGAACCATCAGGACCAAAAGCCATCGCCGTAGGCTTATCCAACGGAAGAATCTTCTTCGTGCGAATGCCCTTAGCTTCATCTTTCAACATCTGAAACAAACCACCTTGAGTGGTATCAAGCCAAGCAAAATCCAGGGCATATAACTGACCACGTGGGCTATAGGCCAAAGCGGTGATGTCATGCAACTCGCTCTTGAGATTGAGCAACAGCTTCTTGCTGGCTGGATCGTAGAACGAAAGCAAACTGTCATTCGCCACATTGACCTCACCACCCTGACCAATCACCAACTCACCTCGTGGGCTTACCGTGATACCAACAGGCGCATCAACTTCAACGGATTCTTTAGTGGCCAGATAACGTTCGAAACCGGTGAGCTCTACTCCATTACGCGTTGCCTTGGAAACCCACCCCTTGGTATCGTCGCCGTTGCAGGTAACGTAAACGCCATCATTGGTCACGCCAAGTGCATAAAAGTTACCTTCGCCCTTGAGTTCCCCAGCGGCCGCTAATGCAAACGCTGTTTTGGCTTGCTCCGCCTTGAGTGGCAGTGTGGCATCTTTGAGATTGAACACGAAGATCTGATCTTCGCCATCGATCTTACCGCCACCACCAACAACCAAGGTATTCTCATCTAAGAAAGCTAAGCCCAAAGGACCAATGTTGTACTGAGGGCCTTTACCATAGATGTCGACCGTAAAGTCGGTTACTACGGGCTCAGCTTTGCCATCAACAATCTTCACGATGCGCAACGCACCGCTATCGGCTACAAACACCGTGCCCGTTCCTGGCTGAACGGCTACGCCGCACGGATTATCAAGCCCTTCTACCACAACGGAAACTTTCGGACCGTTGGGCGAATCGGCTTTGGCAGGAGTCTCTGGAGCAGGCTTTGGCTCTTCTGGCTTAGGCTCTTCAGGCTTTGGCTCAGCTGGTTTAGGCTCTTCTGGTTTAGGCTCTTGTGGCTTTGCTTCTTCTGGCTTCGCTTCAGCGGGTTTCGCCTCTTCAGGCTTTGGCTCTTGAGGCTTTGCAGCCTCAGCAGGTGGTTGCTCAGCAGGTGGGGCTGGATCTTGAGCGATGCTCATACCTGCTAACAACATAACAAGCCATGTAAACTGGAACACAGTCTTCACTGTTAAAACTCCTTTGCACAAAACGAGGGATTGCATTCCTACCCGAAATGCAAGGTTATGATCCGAGGATGCGGCTGGGCAGATGCAAAACCGCAATTGAGGTTGAACAGAAAACAAAACTACTCAGGCAACGCAGGTGGTTGGATATCGGGATAACTTTGGCTCGCCAAACCTTCACGTAAGAAGGTGACCAACGCTTTCTTCTCTTCTGCCGTCAGTTTCAGTACATAAAGTTCTTCATCCAGAAAATCGTTTGCCGTGCCACCCTTATCATAGTATTCAACGACTTCTTCTAGAGATGCCAATTGACCGTTATGCATGTATGGTGCGGAACGGGCGATATCGCGAAGAGTGGGCGTTTTGAATGAGCCGCGATCACCTTTCAATTTACTGAGTTCTTCTCGACCTTTATCCATTTCAGGTTTGTCCATGCCGACGCCAATGTTATGGAAAGCGTTATCCGTAAAATTCGGTCCAACATGACAGGCAGAACAATTGGCTTTACCAAAGAACAACTTCATTCCCTGTTGAGCTTCCGCAGACAAAGCATTTGTATCACCCGCTTTGTGCCGGTCATAGGGAGCGTCACCACTCAAGACGGTTCGTTCAAAAGCGGCAATGGCCTTGGCCACATCTGCAGACTTGGGGGGCGAACCGAAAACCGTTTCGAACTGTTTGCGATATCCTTCGATTTGATTTAAACGCGTCTCAAGCTCTTCCAACGAAAGATTCATTTCAATCGGGTTTTGAATAGGGCCAAGGGCTTGTTCTTCTAAAGAACCCGCTCGGCCATCCCAAAATTGGAACTTCTGATATGCCGTGTTGAGAACCGTGGGAGCACTTCGGCCACCTCGTGCTCCACCAAAGCCTAAAGCGGTAGCCTCACCGTTAGACCAGCCTTTGGCAGGATCATGACATGACGCACAACTAATGGAATTATCTTTAGACAATCGTTTGTCAAAATAAAGTTGCTTGCCCAATTCAACCTTGGCATCGGTCATCGGGTTATCAGCAGGAATAACCAATGGCGGTAAGCCCTTCGGAGGCGCCGTATCATTTGCCTGAGTCATACTTAACGACGAAACAAGACAGCCCAACGCCAAGAAAGGTGTTCGCCAAGCAAATTCTATATGGTCCCATTTCATGCAGTATCTCCCGACGATTCGTTTACAACTCATTTCTTTACGCCATTGAATGTAACCTCTACGGGGTGAGTTTTACAACCGGACAGAAACGTGGGCTTGCCCCCTTCACGGACACTTCACGCACTCAGTGGCGGAACTTTTTTTGCTTCACAACTTATTTGACACTGCATTCGAGGACACTGAGTGTGGCCCAGATCCCTAGTCTCCGCAGCGATCCCGTTACAGGCTGAACGGGGACGAGGCAACGGACGCAAGTTAGGCAAACCTTAATCAGTGCCAGAGATCCTCCAAGCCATAAAAAAACCCCGCTGTCCGCGACAACGAGGTTTTAGTGATATTTTAGACTTGATAGCCGTAGGACAATTCATCACTCGATATGGTGACAACTCCCTCCAAAAAAACGCGGCTAGCCAATTCCGCGAGTTGTCTCATATGCGGTGATCTTGTCCTCGTGTTGCAAGGTCAAACCGATATCGTCGAGACCATGCAACAGATTAAACTGCCGAGAAGGCTCGATCGGAAACGACTCGCTTAAGCCCTGAGAGTCGGTAACGACACACTTCTCCAAATCCACGGTAAGTTGGTAACCGGGGACTGATTTCTGCCGCACAAAGATCGTCTCAATCACACTTTCTGACAACGGAATCGGCAACAGTCCATTCTTGAAACAGTTGCTATAAAAAATATCTGCGAACGATGGAGCCAACACAGCTCGAAAACCATAGTCCGACAATGCCCATACTGCATGCTCGCGACTTGAACCGCTACCGAAGTTGCGGCGAGCCACTAAGATCGTCGCTCCTTTGACAGCGGGCTGGTTTAATTCGAAGTCTGGATTATTGCTTCCATCATCTTTGAAACGCCAATCGAAAAACAAAAACTGCCCGAATCCAGTTCGCTCGATGCGTTTAAGAAATTGCTTCGGTATGATCTGGTCGGTATCCACATTGGCTCGATCCATGGTTGCGACCAAGCCGGTATGTATCGTGAAGGGTTCCATGCGACAGTACTCTATTAATGATCGTTCTATCTGGTATTGAATGTGATAATGGACGTGGGATTGCAAGCCTAAGCCTTGTAACTCCACTGTCGAATGTCGGTGAACCGCCCCGTTAAAGCGGCAGCTGCAGCCATCGCTGGTGAAACCAAATGGGTACGGCCACCTTTACCTTGCCGACCTTCAAAGTTTCGATTGCTGGTCGAAGCACAGCGTTCACCTGGCTCAAGTCGATCAGGATTCATCGCTAGACACATACTGCAACCTGCTTCACGCCATTCAAATCCCGCTTCCTTGAAGATCCTATCCAAGCCTTCTGTCTCAGCTTGTCGCTTGACCAAACCACTGCCTGGCACAACCATCGCATGAACTTTGTTGCTCACACGATACCCTTTAACAACCTTTGCTGCGGCTCGTAAGTCTTCAATACGTGCATTGGTGCATGAACCGATGAAGACACGTTGCAGTTCTACATCGCTCAATAGAGTTCCTGGTCGCAAACCCATATATTCCAGGGCCTGAGCGGTTGATTTCTGTTCGGTTGGATCGCTGAAGTCAGCCGGATTAGGAATCTTCTCTCCAATCGACATCACCTGACCGGGATTCGTGCCCCAGGTCACTTGTGGCTGAATATCTTCACCTCGGAAGACCTTTACCACGTCGTATGTTGCTCCAACATCACTGGGCAACAAGCGCCACTGGGCCGCAGCCTCTTCGAAATTCTTCGGCGAGAATGGACGTCCACGCAGATAATCGATCGTCACCTCATCAGGTGCAATCATCCCCGCACGTGCGCCTGCCTCGATGGACATGTTGCATACCGTCATCCGCTCTTCCATGCTCAAACGACGAATGGCTTCGCCCGTATACTCAAGCACATAGCCCGTTCCACCTGCCGTGGTGAGCTTACCAATTAAATACAAAATCAAATCTTTGGCCGTCACGCCATGAGCTAAACTGCCGTCAACTCGCAACTCCATCGTCTTGGGCTTGAACTGCAACAACGTTTGCGTTGCCAATACATGCTCTACTTCACTGGTACCAATCCCAAAAGCCAAACTCCCAAACGCACCGTGTGTCGCAGTATGACTATCACCACACACAATGGTCATACCAGGTTGCGTGTATCCCAATTCAGGCCCAATGATGTGCACAATTCCCTGATGGGGATCATGCAGGTCATAAAGTCGAATCCCAAATTCCTCGCAGTTTTTCCGCAACGTATCCACTTGCTGCCGCGAAATCTGATCCGCAATCGGCAGACTGCGATCTGTGGTAGGAACATTATGGTCGGGCGTAGCAATGGTTCGCTCTGGACGACGCACCTTTCGACCTGCTATTCGCAAACCTTCAAACGCTTGCGCACTGGTCACTTCATGCACCAGTTGCAAGTCGATGTACAAGATCGTTGGTTTACCTGATTCGGAAAAGACAACATGTTTGTCCCAGATCTTCTGGAACATGGTTCGTGGCCCCGAACCCGAGTTTGCGGTAGGTGATGTCATAGATCTTTACTGTGAAAAGTACCTTTTTCCATTCGATGTCCATATCCACCATGCATGCAGCAGCACGTAAGGTCATTATCTTAGCGGTCTGAGGCACAGCGTGCGGATCGTATGCTTATCGGCGATATTGGATACAGGAGACTTGAATAAGAAAAATTAATGAAATTGAAAAAGACATTCAATAATCTTATATAGCCAGTTTGACATTTCCCGGATCGTCTGTCAAGCGAAGCTAGCCATAGCCTAAAGCACGCCACCCGCTCATCGAATCTCTGGATTTGCGTTAAAGTGACAAGCGGCGGGTCCAATAGTCCTGCGACAACCGAACGTCCTATCGCGCTCCAAGAGCACAAAATGAGACCTCAAGCATGACCCAATATCGATGGCAAATGCTCTTCGCGGCCACATTGATGGTGACTGCTTGGCTCACTTTTTTTGGCGGGCGTATACCAAGGCTGTTGGATCGCGAACTTCCGGCCCCCCAAAACTTCCCAAGCATGCTGGGTAACTCGATGGCTCCGACATTGTTTGGTGCCCACGAATCGACCCACTGCCCACACTGTGGTCACATCAATCGTTTCGCAGCTGAGTCTTTTCCAGCCGCGCTTTACTTTTGTGGTCGATGCCGTGAGCAAATCAAGAACCCCAAATTTGAGTCTCAGCCTGGCGATTCGGTTCAAGTGCAATCCGTAGAAAAGCTAAATCGCTGGGATGTAGTTTTGGTTCGAGATCCAACGGAACCATTGCGAATCGTCAAACGTTTAGTCGCATTTCCTGGTGAGAAATTACAAATCAAACTGGGCGATTTATGGATCAATGGAAAACGCATTGAACGTACTTTGCCGCAGATCCTGGAATCGCAAGTGTTGCTCTTCGCACATTATGCGGAATCCACAACTACGCCGGCAGTAAACGATGACACCCACCCGACACCTCCAGTCGGTTGGCGGACGGTTACTTCCGCCAATGCAGAGCCGAACACAACAGCCGAAGCCAACACTTCTCACATTGAATTCGTTTATCGCGAACCTTGGAACAAGACCCCTGATCCCCAAAATCAAAACCGCCATGCTGGCGCGATTGTCTCGGACTGGTATGCGGAAAACCCTGCATTTTCAGGCTCTTTGTGGGCCGTTCGCGACCAGATACTCGAACTCTGTTTTTTGCCCAAAGCAGAGGGCGAACTGAGGATAGGCTTACGAAACTCCCTTTCACTAGCCCCACATTGCTTATGGCTAGAGGAATGGAACACAAAGTGGTCCAAGAACGCTTGGAGCAGTGGCGAGACGAGCGTTCCACTGCAGCGATCAGACGACCGAGAGATTTATTTTCAATACGTGATGGCTTACGTGGATGGCGCGTATTGGTTGCGGGTCAATGCGGGTTATTTTGAAAGCGAGCGAAGTGCGTTCACCGTGAAGCAAACGCTTTTGGAATGGCGAAAACTACCGGTGGAATTAGCCACACCAGCGGCGCTGAATTGTGACTCTAAGGTTTTGTGGGCAATGCAGTTCACCGGAGTTGGCCGTTGGCTCTACCGCCGTGTCGCAAGGGATGTCCATTATCGTCAGGCTGATGCCTGGGGTGAATCGCAAGGTATCCCCATGATTCGTAACGTTGAGGGCTATTATTTGTTGGGGGACAACCAGCCCATTTCGCTGGATAGTCGCCAGAAGCCCGGCTGGATTCAGGGGGTTCCTCGAAGCTGGATTGAGGGACGGATCGCGACTCAAAAATGAGCTTTCTTTGCAACCCCAAATCCCCAGCGTGACACAAAAAGAATTCGCGTCATAAATCTTTTAGCCCTAGGAACTTACGTCGAGCGACGGATGGGCTTGGCCAATTGTCGATACGCCTTGAATGTGGTATCTTATGGCCTTCAAAGTATCGCATAAGGACATTGGTTTCGAAAGGAATAGCGCTTGTCCAATATCCCCCCTGATGAGCCCGGAATGGGCGATGATGGTGATAACGTCAATGGTGGTTCTGCTGGCTTAACTCCCCCCGGTAATCCTGGGAGTCGGTTTGTGGATCAACCGATCGAGGATGAGCTACGCGACAGTTATCTTACCTATGCGATGAGCGTTATCGTTTCACGCGCGTTGCCCGATGTCCGCGACGGCTTGAAGCCTAGTCAACGCCGCATTTTGGTCGCGATGAACGATTTGAATCTTCGCCCCAACAGTTCGCGTGTTAAGTGCGCCAAAATCTCTGGCGATACCAGCGGTAACTATCACCCACACGGCGAAGCGGTAATCTATCCAACCTTGGTACGTATGGCCCAAGAATGGAATATGCGGCATGTTCTGATCGACAAGCAAGGCAACTTCGGTTCGATCGCCGGTCTGCCTGCAGCGGCGATGCGTTATACAGAAGCGAGATTGTCGGCTCCAGCGGCTTTGATGTTGGACGATCTCGACCTGGACACCGTCGACATGGTTCCGACGTATGACCAACGTCGTTCCGAACCTGTTGTACTGCCATCAAAATTCCCTAACCTGCTAGTCAACGGTACGTCGGGCATCGCGGTCGGCATGGCCACCAGCATACCTCCCCATAACCTGGGTGAAGTTTGCGAAGGCTTGATGCGACTGCTCGATGACCCACACATCACCATCCACGAGTTGATGGATGTGATTCCCGGCCCAGACTTCCCAACAGGTGGAATCATCTGCGGTCGCGCTGGGATTCGACAAGCTTACATGACCGGCCGCAGCACCGTGGTCGTTCGAGCACGAGCGAAAATCGAAGAAGACAAACGAAAGTCACGCATCGTTGTTTCGGAAATCCCTTTCCAACAATTCCGTGATCGTGTTATCGAACGTATCGCTCAACTGGTCAGCGAAGATCGCATCAAGGGAATCTCCGGGATTCGCGACGAAAGCGATTTGAAAGAACCGGTTCGCTTGGTCATAGAGATCAAACAGGGACATGATCCTGAAGTTGTTCTCAACCAACTTTATCAGTTCTCGCCATTGCAAGATACGTTCTCGATGATCTTCTTGGCATTGGTCGATGGCAAACCGCGCGAACTCAATATCAAAGAGTTGCTGCAAGAATTCTTGCGCCATCGCGTTACTGTTATCCGTCGCCGCACACAGTTTTTGCTCAATCGTGCTCGACGTCGCAAGCATGTTGTGGAAGGCTTGCTGATCGCTATGGCGGATATCGACGAGATCATCCGTATCATTCGCACCAGCCAATCGCAACAAGATGCAAAACTACGATTGATGGGCTTCGCGTGCCCCGCTTCCATGCTGGCCCGCGCTTTGGGCGAACGCGGTTACGGCGAATTCACCCGCGAACGTGGTGAATCCGATGAATACAAACTCACCAGCGTGCAAGCTGATGCCATTCTGAAACTGGCGCTGGGACAGCTTGCCAACTTGGAACAAAAACGATTTTCAGATGAGCATTCACAATTGCTCGATGAGATTTTGAGCTACCTGGAAATTCTTGGCGACCAAAAGAAAATCGATGACATCATTCGCGGTGAAGTCGAAGAGATCCGCAAAAAGTTCGCTGACGCTCGCCGTACTGAGATCAGTGGCGAAGAACTAGGCAACTACAACCTCGAAGATCTCATCAACGAAGAGACGATGGTTGTTACCATTTCCCATCGCGGCTACATCAAGCGAACACCTGCCGCCACCTATCGCGCTCAACGCCGTGGTGGTAAAGGTATTGCGGGAGCCAAGAGTGAGGAAGAAGACCCAATTGAACATCTCTTCGTCGCCAGCACTCACGCCTATTTACTATTCTTCACCAGCCAAGGGAAAGTCTATTGGCTCAAGGTATACGACTTACCACAGATGGGTCGCGATAGCCGCGGTCGTGCGGTGATCAACTTGCTCAATCTGGCCCCTGAAGAAAAGATCATGGAATGCGTGCCAGTCCGCGACTTCAATGTAGAAGGGCACTTCCTCTTGATGGCCACCCGCAAAGGTATCGTCAAGAAAACTCCACTGGAAGATTACAGCCGTCCAAAGAAGGGTGGTATCATCGCCATCAAACTTCGTGAAGACGATGAGCTTGTAGACGTGGTGGTCACGAAGACGGGTGAGCAAATTGTATTATCAACCGCTCGCGGTATGGCCATTCGCTTCCAAGAAAGCGATGCTCGTCCAATGGGGCGAAACACTTCCGGTGTGAAGGGCATCTCCCTCACAAAAGAAGACCAAGTCGTGGGTATGGTGGTTGCCGATCCATCGGCCACTTTGCTCACTCTGTGCGAAAATGGATACGGCAAACGAACCTATTTTGGTGTCGGTGAAGTTCTCGCTCCAGCAGCCGACCAAGAAGAAGGCGCTGAGTCAGAAGGCACTGAAGCACCACCTGTCGAAGCTCCAGTAGCAGAAGCCCCAGCTACAGAATCAGAAAATGGCGATGACCATAGCTCCTCCAACACCTATCGCACCCAACGTCGTGGTGGCAAGGGAGTTATTGACATCAAGACTACCAAACGCAATGGGCCTGTGATTGGTATCGCTCCAGTGACCGATGAAGATGAACTGCTGATGATGACTGCCCGCGGCAAAATCCAACGCGTCGCGGCCAAGGAGATCAGCATCATCTCACGCAACACTCAAGGTGTTCGCATCATGTCACTCGATGAAGGCGATACCGTTGCAGCTATCGTACGGGTACCTGTCGAGAAAGATGAAGAAGAATCGACTGAAAAGCCAGCCGATAAGCCTTTATCCTGATCGAATCGATTAGCCAGTCCATATTATCATTGAGGCATCGGTCTTAACTAGCCATTAAGACCGTGCCTTTTTTTATGCGACTCCCCCCGGCCCACCAAAGCTCCTCCCCATGAAACTCAAAAGCGAAGCGGACGACTTCCAGGTTGAAGAACTCACTTCCCACAAAGTGAGCTCAGGACCATTTTCTCTTTATCGGCTTTCCAAAGAACACATTGGCACACTAGAAACGATTCAAGCAATCGCCCAAGCATGGCGATTGGACTCGCGCGATATCGCCTTTGGTGGCCTAAAGGATAAACACGCGAAAACGGTCCAATACCTTACGATTCAGCACGGGCCTACCGAAAATCTCGAACAAAAGTCTTTCGCCCTAGAATTCCTTGGGCATTCGAGCCGAGCCTACACAGCTCAGGATATTCAGGGAAATCGATTCGCGATCCGCTTGAGAGCCATTCCCGTTCCAATGAAGGGAGCACTAGAAAAGATCCTGCGAGATCCAGCGCTGGGGGTTCCCAATTATTTCGATGACCAACGCTTTGGGTCGCTTGGAGAGAGCCACCAGTTCTGTGCCGAGCCGTGGTGTCGTGGCGATTACGAACGAGCATTATGGCTCGCTTTGGCAGACTTCAATCCGCACGATCGACCACGCGAACGACAACAGAAACAACTTCTGCAAGAGCACTGGGGGGACTGGGCCTGGCTGGTACAGCACCTCGATCGTTCTCATCGCCGAGATGCAGCCGACATTTTGGATCGCCATCCCCGCGACTTTCGAGTGGCGCTCACCGTGATCAGACATGACCTACGAGGTCTATACTTAGCCGCCTTTCAAAGTCATCTATGGAACGAACTTCTCGCTGCCTGGATTGAGCAACTTGCCGGCCCAGACTTGATTCGAATAAAGGGAACTGCGGGTGAGCTAGTATTCCCCCCTAAGATCGACTCAGCCCTTCTGCAAACCTTATGCAGTACGGAGATCCCACTTCCATCAGCTCGCATAACGGAGTGGCCCACCACCTTCGAACCATTGATCCAGTCAATTATGGCTCGATACGGAATGACACCTAAACAGATACGGGTCAAGTATCCGCGAGATACGTTCTTTTCGAAGGGAGAACGTGTTGCACTGGCCAAAATCCAAGGCTTAGAGCACAACTGGGAGTCGGTCCCACCTAGTGATACTGCTAGCTCCGTAGATCCGATGAGCACCGAGGAAACGGAAGATCTGATATTGAAGTTCACCCTGCCACGCGGATCTTATGCGACGATGCTGATCCGATGGCTGAAAGCTTCCATGAACCCTTGATTGCGGTGGACTTTAGCCCTATTCCCTGAGTCCATTCGGACACAACAGGCAACGAAAAAAGGCGGATATGAATTTCATACCCGCCTTTTCGATTTGATTCAATCTAGTGAATTCTTGGACTCAAATTAAGGGTTAACAATTGGGCTTGCGACATTGTTGTCGTCATCGGATAGAGCCACAAGTGCACCAGCGAGACCGGCCAGACCGAGAAGGTCACCGAATCCACCAGCACCGCCGCCAGCACCACCCCCACCTCCGCCACCCGAAGGACCAGCCAAACCAGCACCTGGCATTGGCATACCCAAGTCATCGAGAGCGAGTTCTTCTTCGGTGCCACTTGCAGGAGGAGCCATTTCAAGGTTCAACACATCCGCTGGGCCATCTTGCATGCCCACGAACTGTCCAGACTTACCCTTGAGTTGGGTCAGGCCTTTAACATCGATCAACTCAAAACCAACAGCTCCGCGTCCGACAGGACCGGCAACTACTAAACCGTAGACGCCCGACTCTAAACCACCGACGGAAAATGTTCCATCGACGTTGGCCATCACTTTGGTTACTTCTCGACCATTTTGCAAAATGATCACTTCTGTCGACGACATATCTTGCGAAGCGAACGGACTACCAGGCAGTAACAAGCAGCCATGGAATACACCATTTTGATCTGCGCGAATCTGGCCGTTGGATTGTGTATACCGTTGCTCACCGACACCATAGACCACGCTATCTAGAGCAGGAGTCGGCACCATGTAGCGAGCGAAGTACTTGGTTACCGAAGTTCCACCGGGAACCACGGCGTAGATCTTCATGTGCGAGCCTTGAGCGGCTTGCCCAGGGAGAACATGCAAGGCGTACGAGAAAGTACCAGTGGAGCTCAAACCTTCGATGGCGTAGCTACCAGGCAAGATTCCGTTGAAATCGAAGTTGCCTTCAGCGTCAGACGTTGTTGAACTTACAACACGTCCACTGCGAAGCAGAGCAACCTGAGCGTTTGGAATCTTTTCGCTGGTTCCGCCACGAAACAAACTTACCACTGAACCGCTAAATCGGCCTTGGGCATCGACTTGCACCCATTGCATTTGATGCAATTTTTCGGTGTAAGCTTTCGGTGCTTGCAGCTGCTCAGCTACAGATGCACCTACTGCTTCAACAGGAGCAGCGTTCTCTTGCGTTGTAGCTTCTTGTGCAAACGAAACGCTTTGCAAACCAAGTCCACAAACCAAAGCCAAGCTAAATAATCGTCTCATTAATCTCTCCCCCGAGAGTGTTCTTTTGTCGTCGAGGTATAACGCTCATGGCATGATAAATTCCACGAGGATTTTGCCCATTTAATCGTTATACTCATCACCTACACTAAACGCAATCGATTCTTACCAATTGTCGCCATTTTAACACAATCCCCAACTACCCATTTTGGGTAAATCGATCGAGTGCTGTGGCAAGAGGTAAATTAATTCCCCCCACGTGTGCGGTTTGGCAAGCTTTCCACTCCGGGAGTGGGGCGTCGGAAAAACGACTTGTCGTCGTTTTCCGCCCTGAAATCGCTTGCACGCGCAGCGGAACCCAAAGGTATTGTCTTGTCAACATTTCCCCCTTGGAGGTAGCTCAACAATTTCTCAACCGAGATTTCGATAACCCCGAGTTCTTTCGCCTTTTCCTTAGCGGAGTTGTAATCCTTGACTAGCTTCTTCACGCTTGTGCTGGCCGATTCACCCGCAGCCAATACTTCAGCGCCAACGCCCGATGGTCCAACGACCAAGTAGCGGGTGTTGATATTCATCTGATCCTTAACGACTCGGCCTTCGGCAGTGAGTTCAAAGTCAACCTCTCCACCATTGAGTGTAATGAGGTTCTTGATCGTCTCGCGGTCATCGCGACCATCGCCGTCAGCATCCAGCAAGCCGACAAGTGCAAAATGAACCTTACGGCCAGGCTGCCAAGCAGGTGAGTAAACAAAATCACCAGGCAGAATGGGCTGCTTGATATTGCCCTCAATCACACGAGCTTGTGCCAAATCGTTATCCACGACTTTGGTGATAATAATCTTCGCCTTTTCTTTCGCATCGGTTACCTTCAGGGTATCGCTGGAAAGAACAGCAAAACGCACGTTTTCTTTCAAACCTGCCCGTTTGCCGATATTCAACCATACAACACTGCCACCTTCGGTCACATTGACAATCTTGCCTTGCGGTGTGTCAAAATCTTCGTAACGCAACTGCACGATTTCGGCCGCTTGTTGGGCGACAACGTCCTTGAGCTTAGCGATTTCGGCAGTCAACTTGTCTTCAACTAGCTTCTTTTCAGATTCTAACTTGGTGTAGCGATCGTTTGATTTTTGCAAACGATCCTTTAGTTGCTCCATTTCAGCCGTCAGCTTGGTGCGATCATCTTGGTATTGAGTTTTGAGATTTTCTAGCTCGGCAGCTAAATCTGTGCTGCGTTTGTCCGCATCGTTGGCACGCTTGGTTTCTCGGTCGATCACTGCGGTCAATTCAGCGCGGGCCTGAACTTCGCGATCGCGAAAATTCTTGTGCTCGATATTGCGATCCTTGATAACGTCCATCAAGGTCTTAGCCAAGCCAGCATAATTTTTGTTGGCAGCTTCCACGTTTGCACCAAGCAATGACATATCGGTGTCATAGGACTTTTCAAGAGCTTCCATCTGAGGGTCGCCAACCATGCTGCTCTTGATGGTTTCCAATTCCGTTTCATTGAAATTGCCTTGGCCCAACATCGACAATAGTCGATCGGACTTCAGTTTTGCTTTGCCCAGTTCAGACGAACTGGTAGCGGCACTCGCCTTAGCGGTTTCCGCTTCTTTGGCTTGCGTGCTCGCATAACTCCAAAGGAAAAATAGACCGACCAACATCAGCGCCGATACGATGGACATCGCAATAACGTACGCTTGCCAAGCAAACATGTTTCGATCACGACCCGACATACTGCGGAAACCTTCGCAAACGAGGAGCACAAGGGAAAAAGGAAAAGCGCCTCCCCACGACCCCGCATTTCCAGGCCGTAGGATCAGCTTCAAAAGCTGGCTCTTCAGTAGACACCTGACTCCATAGTAAATAGCCAGTCCCACCCCGTCAAACTTTCACGATGGGCTAAATGGGGCTTCTTGGAACAATTTTTCCAACTCCGTTCCAATCACAACCAGCACTTTCTAGGGGTACAGAGAGGCAACTGATCGCAAAAGCTGCTAAACTGCGTCATTCGTTCACCATTCGGATCTAGGCTCCGAATTTCTCCTCCTGCTCATCATTGGCTGGATCTGTTCATGAATTCACGTTCCCCCCACCGCAAACAACAGCCTTTGTTGCCTGGCATGCAGGAAGAAGCCGTAAATCAGGAACCTGAAAACGCCAAAATTACCCCCGAAACGGCAAGTGCAGCGGCTCTTTCCGCGGTTGAGCCAAACTACGAACTGGATTCCGGTGGAACTTCGCCTTTGGCAATTTCCGATAGCAACCCCGATATTCCTTTTGAAGCAAACTCCGACACCGCAGCTTTTGATTCCCTGAATGCACCCAGTGAACCGCTGACCAAGGCGAAACGAACAAAATCCGATCCACTCGTTATTGTGGTTGATACACACGCCATTCTTTATCAGGTGTTTCACGCCATGCCGCCGATGACGAGCCCGGGCGGACTACCGGTCGGTGCAATTCATGGCATGCTCCGTGACCTGCTTGAAATCCGCGATCGTTATCGTCCAGACTATTTGTTCTTCACGTTCGATTTGAGCGAAGATACTTTTCGAAACGAGATCTATCCTGAATACAAAGGACATCGCGAAGAAATGCCGGCCGATCTTCGCTTGCAAATGCCCTTGGCTCGCGAAGCTCTGGAAGCACTACAGGTCCCAATCCTAGAAATCCCTGGCTATGAAGCGGACGATATTATTGCCACCATCGCAACCCAAGCCCATGAACGCGGTTGGCGTTGTCTCATTGTTTCACCCGACAAAGATTGTCGACAACTCCTCACCGATCGTGTTCAAATCCTTAATCTTCGTAAACAAGAAATCTTCGGTATCGCTCAATTAAAAGAGACGTGGGGCATCACCCCCGAACAAGTTGTTGACTTTCAGTCGATGGTCGGAGACAGCGTCGACAACGTACCTGGCATTCCCTTGATCGGTCCCAAAATTGCGCAACAACTTCTTGAACAATATGGGACTCTCGACGAAATTCTTTCCCATCCCGATGCCGTTTCCGGCGCCAAACGTCGCGAGAACATGGTGAAGTATCGCGATCAAGCTCTGATGAGCCGGCAGCTCGTCGCGCTGCGTCGCGATGTCCCCATCGCGATCCCCTGGAATCAAGAAGACCAAATCCATGTCGATAAAACGAAAATCGCCGAACTCTTTCAGACCTGGGGGTTCCGCCGCCTCGCCGATCGATTCCTCAATTCAGCAAACAGTACGAATACTACCTCTTCAGAATTTCCATCCAGCACGCCAGCAGCTGGCTCTTCCCATTCCAACAATGCATCACGCATTCATACCAGTCCCTTCCAACTGGATTCGTATCAGTTAATTCAAACCGAAGAAGCTTTGCAAGCGATTTGTGAACAGATGCAGGCAGCGTCTCTGATCGCATTCGATTCTGAAACCACTTCAACACAAGCAAGATGGGCCAAGCCCGTCGGTTATTCGTTTGCCTGGGGCGAAAACCAAGCAGCCTATATTCCAGTACGCGCACCGCTCGGTGAAGATTGCCTGCCCATTGAAACCGTCCATCGTTACCTTAAACCTATCTTGGAAAATCCGGCGATTCGAAAGGTCGGACAAAATCTCAAATACGATTTGATCGTGTTTCGCGGTCAAGGTATCAACGTTCAAGGCATCTACTTCGATACCATGGTCGCCGATTATTTGCTCGACCCCGGTCAACGGAACCATAGTCTGGATGAACTTGCGAAACGCTATTTCGATCACGAGACCATAAAAATCTCAGAGCTCATTGGTACTGGCAAGAATCAAAAGTGCATGGATCAAGTTCCACTCGAACAAATCTGTCGCTACGCTGCTGAAGATGCCGAAGTACCTTGGCGACTTGCTGAACCACTCACCGAACGCTTGAAAGCGATCAACCTCTACGAGTTGTTTATCGATCTGGAAATGCCGTTGATCGAAGTTCTCACAGAGATGGAATTCAATGGAATATCGATCGATACTGAACGTTTACGTGGCTTAAGCCAGCGCTTCGAAACTCAACTCGAAAGACTCTATGGCGAAATTCAAAACCTGGCACCTGAGCCATTTAATCCTGACAGCCCCAAACAATTAGCCAAGGTCCTCTTTGAACATTTGCATTTGCCTGTCATTAAAAAAACTAAGACCGGGCCAAGCACAGATGTTGAAGTATTGCAAGAGCTCGCTCCGTTACACGCCCTACCTGCCAAAATCATCGAGTACCGTCAGCTCGCCAAGTTGAAGAGCACTTATATCGATGCCTTGCCCGAATTGGTTTGCCCTGAAACAGGTCGAGTGCATACATCATTCCGTCAAGATGTTGCTGCAACCGGTCGTTTAAGCAGCTCGGAACCGAATTTACAAAACATTCCAATCCGTACGGAAGAAGGACGCGAAATCCGCTCTGCTTTTCGCCCCTCGCCATCGGACTGGACCTTGCTCACCGCAGATTATTCACAGATCGAACTCCGGGTCTTGGCTCATTATTGCGGCGATCCTGCCCTGCGTGAGGCATTCGAGAAAGATCAAGATATTCATCAACGCGTTGCAGCTGAGGTTTATGGCGTTGCCCCAAATGAAGTTACTAAGACAATGCGTCGTTCGGCCAAAGCCATCAACTTCGGTATCATCTATGGACAAAGTCCGTTCGGCTTAGCCAAGTCTTTGCAGATTTCCAAAGAAGATGCGGCCTCCTTCATCGATGCTTATTTCGCTCGTTATCCAGGAGTACAAGCATTTATTCTCGATACACTTGCCATCTGCAAACAACAAGGTTTCGTTTCAACTATGCTCGGACGACGACGCATGCTGCAAGGTGTGCGCGACCTTCGCACTTTGCCTCCCGAAAAACGCCGTTCTTTAACCGAACCAGAACGCATGGCCGTCAATACAATCATTCAAGGCTCCGCAGCGGATTTGATTAAACTCGCTATGGTTCGCATCTATCGAATGCTCAAACAATCCGACCTACGGGCTCGTTTGTTGTTGCAAATCCATGACGAACTGGTATTTGAGGTTCATCCTGATGATTTAGCAAAACTGCGCACAGCCATCATTCCGTTGATGACCACCTGCGAACAACTTTCCGTGCCGCTTAAGGTAGATGCCAAATCGGGTTGCAGTTGGGCTGACTGCGAACCATTGGCCTGATGGGTCTCGTCGCTCAGCACTCCATTGCTTATCACCAATGACTCAACCTCAACCCACTCAACACTCGAATCTTAACCCATCCATTCCATCACCGTTGGTGATCGGAGTTTGCGGCGGCATCGCCAGCGGCAAAAGTGTGGTCACACATCATTTGGAGCAACTTGGCGCAGCCGTTATTCACGCTGACCAAATTGGACATGCGGTTCTCAAAGATCCCGAAGTGATCGATTTGCTACTCAAACACTTTGGTAACGAAATCCGATCACCAGACAATCAAGACCAACTATCCCGATCGGCAATCGCTACCAAAGTCTTTGGTGATTCCCCTATAGCCAAATCGAATCTCCAGTTTTTGGAATCGGTTACCCACCCCCGTATACGACAAATCATTCGTTCTCAGCTACAACAATTACGTCAGGCAACACCGCCACCCTCTGTCATTGTGTTGGATGTACCCTTACTTTTCGAATCGGGCTGGCATTCAGAATGCGATAAAATCGTCTTCGTCGAAACGCCATGGAACCAGCGTTTGCAACGCGCCAGGCAACGCGGCTGGACCGAAGAACAGCTCATAGCCCGCGAAGAAGCCCAAATGCCCGTCCATGAAAAAGAAAAACGTTCCAGCGTTACTTTGCAAAACACTGGAACGTTGAGCGATTTCCAAAATCAGATCACACATTGGTTTAGACAGATCACCGCCAAACCAACTGCTCCCTAGCGACAACGATGTTAGTTGCCGCCCGGATTAAACGGCAAGCTAAAATTCCCAGGCAGTCCACTAGGCAATCCACCTGGCTGTGGTGAACCCGCTTGAGGCTTGGCCACCAACTCCGCCTGAGTTACACGCAGCTTCTTATACACATCTTCGCTGATAACATAATACCAGTCGGCAAATCGAGCATTGAGCTCTTTGACTCGCTTCTGAGCTTTCTCGAATCGGTCATTGCGTTCCTCGATCTTGCGTTGATTTGCTTTCGTAATCTCTTCTCGAACCAACTCCAAACGCTCTTTCATTTCCTCTTCGGTTTCTTGAACTGGTGCAGCAGGTGGTTGAGCCGCGTCGGCAGCAGGAGCGGGGGGCTGCTCTTGTGCAGGCGTTTCGGCAGCTGGTACTTCTGCGGGTGGCGTTTCGGCAGGTGGTTGTTCTGCGGGTGGTTGGAATGCCACCAATGTTACGTCGCTATTTGAATTGAACTGAACATTGTTACCAGAACCATCACCCTCGGGCTTCACATCGCCCGAAGCGGGTGCATCTGGTGTAGCAGGCTTATCCGAAGGGGGTTCCGTGGCGCCTGGAGCTTCAACGGCAGGAGCAGCATCACCTGAAGCTGGTGTCTCAGTTGCTGGTGTCTCAGTTGCTGGTGTTGCAGGCGTTTCGGTTACAGGAGTTTCCGGAATGGCTGCGGGTGCCACAGGAGGAACCGGATTCTCACCATTAAAAGCAGGAGGCTGAGAGGCTTGATCTAGCTTCTTTAGATCTTCGATGGTCTCTGGCAACGGTTGCAATTCGGGGGGTGGGAAACGTGATTCATCCAGCTTAGCAACAACCATCAAAGCGCGGCTCAGCGCACCTTCATCGGTCTTTGTTTGATCCCCAATCAAATTACCAAATCGCAATACGTACTGAACCCCATCGTTAAGATTGACCAACAGTTCACCGCTGGTTGATAAAATCTCGACACCTTTACCGGGCATTTCAACCGGTAAGAAGCCTCGATCTTTTAACGAGAGCAGGTCTGGGCTTATCTTTTCCAAAATATCCCGGTCTGCTTTAAGGTCCGCCGACAAACCCGACGGTTTGCGTTCTACGTCAACAATCTCAAGTTGGTCCAACGCGTTTTTCACTTCGTTCAAACGCTGCTCGTTAGGGGCCAAGCCTGGGGGAATTTGCTGTGGTACGGGCTGCAAATCGCGATAAGTCACCCAATTTCGAATGTTCCATTTTGAAGTATCGCTCTCGAATGCCACATCAGCGTCATAGATCTTGTCGAGGGCAACTCGACTGCCCTCTCCCGTTGCTATCGAATAGTCTCGAATTCCCAATTCGGCGATATCAAATGATGACAGATTCAATAAATCCTTTTCGATCCATTTTCCGAATTCAGTGGTAAGTGGCGCGGTATCAATTTGAACATCGTAAGTAGCGTCTTGGGTTGGAACGCGAACAAATCGCCGTCCTGGTTGATTGGCAATTTCTTTGCCGACGATAAGACCGGCAAGATCTTTATCTTTCACATCCTTGATCTTTACCAACAAGCCAACGCCTTGATCACCAACCTTGAGGCTATTGATATTAGGTTCCACCACGCCGTAAAGAGCATGATCTTCACGACTTTCGCTGGCGAGGCCAAGCACTTTCATGCCAACGAAAAGCGTTGCCGCATCTCGCATTTGGGTTTCTGCATCAGCAGGATATCCGGCGTGTGAAGGAATGATCCAAATGCCAGTTTGGCTATCCTTACGAACTTCGAACTCGGAAAACGTTCCCAAAGCTTCATCAAATTTGACCAACGACAGTGACGCTGCCTCAAGCGGATCCTTGAATTCTGGGAAAAGCTCTTTATTGACCATCGCTTTTGCACCAGAACGATCTACTGTAGTTCGTTGCGGTTGCGTCAATAGGGCTGCCACAAGGGCAACAATTGCGATCGCCGCAAATATACCTGTTTTCTGTGGCTCTTTCACGTAACTAACTCCTCAACAACATACTAATGTGTATTCAAAAACAGATGGAACAACGACCTTGATGGGCTACTTCAGACGCGACTTGGGAATACCTTCGCGTTCACGTAATCGCCTTGAAACAAAGACCCCAATACCAACCAATAGCGGCGGAATCGGTGGCAAAAAGATCGCCAACATCTTGTAATAGTTTTGGATGTTCAAAATTTGTAAGTCAGCGTCTCGTTTGCTTTGTTGAATTTGCTGCTGCAAGACCTGCAAGAGTTGCTGACGTTTTACCGCCAACATTCGATCCTCTCGCTTCGTCTTCATTTCCAATTCCATCCTTGCCTTTTCTAACTCTGCTCCAAACTCGCCTTCCTTTTCACGCTTATTCACATTTTCAATAAAGCTCTGAAGACTCTTGGATTTCTCGGCCTCCGCTTTTTGAACTTCTTCGTTGTAGCTCTTTTGGAAACTTCGAATCTTCTCAAGATCTTTGTTGTATGCCTGCTCACTTTGGATTTCCAACAATCGCAAAGTACTATGCTGGGGCTCGTGACGTCGAATAGCTGGATACGATTCTTCTCCCACCAATTCGTCGATCACATTCAGCACGAACGTCACGTTTTGAAGACGGAAGTTGAGTTCCTCATACTGCTCTGGACGACTGCGAACCATGCTAAAGAAGCTATTCAAGCAATCGACGTCAGCCACAAAGACCACGTTCATCGGTCGGGACGTGGACTTCGCAGCGTCAGCCGTTTTTCCGTCGTCTGCCGGTTTCGTCTCGGTCGCCTCTTTCTTTTCCGCCGCGGTGCTTTCGGCCTGAGCCGCCTGACCTTCGATGGCTACAGCCATCACCTTGCGTCCCGATGGAGGACCTTGCAAATCTTCCAGCTTAGCGTCCGATGAAGCGCCTTCTCGGAGCAAATTCATCAGCTCGTCGGCAGGGATAACACCAGCCTGCGTTCCTGTTGAGAGCAACTCGGTGACTTTAACTGGAGCATCTTTCACGGGCATAATTGTACCTGCGTACAACAACAGCACCTCTCGCAAGCCTTTCGTAATTTCGCTCTGTTCGCTCAGCGCGTCATCTGCACCCGGTGCCTCTTCTCGAACAAAGATCCACTGATGGGACATATTGTTCAACTGTGCCACCTTGGGGTACGGATTGTACAGCTGCCAAGCGATATCAGGATTGAACAGCCCGCCCATGCCGGGCTTACCGGGCATATCAATCCCCAAGGTCTTCAAGAGTTCATTGAAATCCCCTTTTGGCACCGCGCCACCTCCACCTCCGAATGGTCCACCCTGAGCCATCTTGGGTTCGCCCGTTCCAGGAAACCGGAATGAAAAAGGGAATGGATCTTCGAAAATTGCAGTTGGTATCCCTGACTTAATGCCGTCAATCAAGTTCGTCATTTCCTGGGGAGAAAGCAACGAAGGTTGAACCACCAGCAACACATCAAATTGGTCTGGTAACAAAGGCGCATTAAGATCAGCCTCTTTAACTTCGTACTGTTTGGCCAACTCATCAATGATGGCTTCTCGAGGTATCTGAGTCGGCGACATGCCCGACATCGAAAATCCTCCCATAAACTGAGTATCATTCTTGACCACTCCCAAACGTTTGCGTTGAGGCGCAGCCACAGTTCGAAGCGAGCGAACCAATTCATATTCGACCGGTATTCCGGAATCAAAAAACGGAATAACGACCTTCTCCAGACCGCTGCGGAAAGCCGCTCCCAAAATCAGTTGTTGATCCGTTAACGCACCACGGTCGCGTACACGAACTGCCTGTGGAACAATCCCGTAACGTTGCTCCGCTAACTTCGCTTCTTCACTAAATACCTCGAGGTTGTCATAGATATTCACTTCCAAAGGTATTCCCGCGCTCTTGGCACTCGCTTCGAACTCCTTGAGCAGCGAAATAAGATCATACTTCGTGCGTGAATACAATTCTGGCACAACAGCCGAAACGAATGCATCTACTACAATCGGGCGTTTTGGATCCATCTCTCGCACCAGCTTCATCGTGACAGGTGACAATGAACTCACCTGACCCTCAGTAGCATCTTTGCGGAAATCCTTATTGCGGAAGAACAAACTCACGCCAGCCACAACCACCAACAGACATGCAACGCGAACCAGATAATGCAGGAACATCGAGTTGCCCTGCTTACCTCCGCTCCAATGCCGTTTGCCAATCATCACCATGCAAAGGTAAAGCCCCAACATGGCAACCAATGCGAAGAAGGCAATCGATGATGCTGTAATGACACCTCTTCCAAAAGGTTCAAACTGTCCCCGAATGCTCCAAGAAGAAATCAGTGTGGACCAAGTCCTATCCGACAAGATAACATCCGCCATCGAGGCAAATGCCAACGGAGCATTAAACAACGCTCCCAGAATGAAGCCCACCGTTAAGTTGTTCGTCAAGAACGAGGCAACCATTCCAACGGCCAACATCATCAAGCCGATGAACCAATAACCGAGATAATTGACGCAGAACAAGCCTGTGTCTAAATCGCCTAGCGTCAAAAAGCACAACACAATAAAAGTCGAAATCTCAGCAAACAACAACGAGGATGTATAGATCGCTGCGGCCGACATGTACTTACCGATAACGATATCAAAATCATCCGCTGGCAATGTCAGCAACAATTCATCCGTACCCTGACGACGCTCG
>JBILTA010000827.1:0-4291 GCA_044371785.1 Pirellulaceae bacterium
TACTTCTCGACTCGAGAAGTGCTTTTCAATCTCATTACAAAATCGATCAATTGCATCTCGAACCGTTTCTAAGATCGTTTCTGCATACTCTCCTGTGTATTCTATAACATCTCTGCTCATTACGAATACACTCGATATCGCTTGATAGCTACCATCTGCGCATTGAATGACTTTTAAGGTCAAGAGAGCAAATGGCAAGCCTCATGTCCAGACATCGTATCAACCGATGACTTTTTCAATTTGGTATTCACTACGTTTGCCCTTTAGCCCTTTCGAATCCATCAACATTGAACTCCGTCTGAGAAAGCCCATTTCCTAATGGTACGGGTATCGACATATCTGTTTGCACCATTTGCCAAAAGAGGCTGATACTATCTGGTGCTCTTTCAATAACGCCTTTCTGGTTTTTGAACGCAGGACGTCAAAGCGGATAACAGGTGGTATGGCAACGGATTTGGGCCGGTGGGAATAGTCGAGAGTGGATCAATGATTTATCAACGAAAAAAGGCCGTGACTTTCGGTCACGGCCTTACTCATTTTCAAATCAAGATCACTGGAGTGATCCAGGATCCAGTCATTTAATTAGTTGCAACCGCCGCAGCTGGAAGCTGGAGCAGCGTCGCAGCTGGAAGCTACTTCGCAACCGCCGCAGCTGTTAGCACGACGGCCACAGCCTTTGCCCAACAAACCGCCGAACAAACGGCCACGGCTTGGGGTCGAGCAAGCATTGCTGGTGCTTACAGGAACGGTAACGGTTTGAGCAACCATCTTGCAAACGGTTACATCAACTTCCTTCTGAACCGAAACAGGAACGCTAACCTTGTAGGTTTCGGTCTTTTCTTCGGTCACAGTGTTGCAGGTTGTTACGTTGTAGGTGCGGGTTCGCTTTTCAGGAACGCAAGTTGTAACGTTAACGGTACGGGTCTTGGTTTCTGGAACACAAACGGTGTGCTTAACTTCGCGAGTTCGCTCTTCTTCGACGCACTCGGTTACGTTAACCATGCGGGTCTTGGTTTCGTCAACATACTTGCAAACCTGAACTTGACGAGTGCGGGTTTGTGTTTCGTACTTGCAAACCTTAACAGTTCGTTGCTTGGTTTGTTGTTCGTACTTGGTTACGTTGACAGTTCGTGTGCGAGTTTCTGGCTTGCATACGGTAACTGAGTAGGTGTATGGTTCTTCGGTAACTTGACGTTCGCAGGTGGTAACAGGAACTTGTTCTGTTACTGGGTTGCTGACCCATACCTTGCGGCAAACAGTGGTGGTAGCTGGAGCTGCACATCCACCGCAATCACCACATCCGCCGCAACCGTTGCTGCGAGCAGCCGAACCACAAGCTGGTACTTCAACCATTTGTGTTTCGTAGTGACCGCAATCTTTGGTTACAGTCTTGTAGGTGGTGGTTGGAACCAAGCGACAAACTTTGCGAACGCCGTTACGAACTTCTGTGGTTGGAACGTTGACGGTGTAGGTCTGTTCAACTGCAGTGGTAACGGGAACGGATACGGTGTAGTCCTGAACAACGTCGCTGTAAACAGGAACGCTAACATTGTAGGTCTGTTCTACAGTTTCGTGCTTAGGAACACGAACGGTGTAGGTTTGCTCTACTTGCTTGGTGTGAGGAACTTTGACCTTGTAAGACTCAGTCTTGACTTCGGTCTTCGGAACCATCACGGTGTATTCTTGGGTCTTCTGTTCGGTCTTTGGAACCATAACAGTGTATTCTTCGGTCTTCTGTTCGGTAACAGGAACCTGCTTGGTTACGTTGTAGGTACGAGTACGTTCTTCGGTCTTGTACTCAGTAACAGTTACCATCTTCTTTTCGGTAACATACTGTGGAACGTAAACAGTTTTTTCAACATACTGAACTGGAGTTTCGCAACCCGAAACAACTTCGCCGCATGGAGCTGGAGCTGCTGAACCGCAGTCACCGCAACCACCACAGCCACCGCAATCAGCAGCGGATAGATTGGCAGCACCCATCGTTGCGACCAACCCGAACAAGGCCAAAAACTTACGCATTTTCATTTAATGCTCCTCAGGAAAACTATCGGCCGGGACGGCCTCAACAACTACGCGTATCCAAGCGGTCAAACGGACCGCATAACAACCAAATTCGATTGGACCCTCGACTGTATATCAGCCGAAGTGAAAGTCAATGTAAAGCTCCCAAATTACGCAAGCGTTGCACATTCTCTGCTAGATCAGTTAACGAGTGGGGTGGATATCCCAGGCGAAGGATTTGCAATGATTGGGCAAAATAGGATGCTTGAGAGGTTTGTACGGGGTAAAAGTTTACACCTCTTACACCCAAATGGAAGGGCCACTATCGGGAATTATTCGAGAATTTGTCCCGTCTGAGTAAACCTACTTAACAAGGCAAGAAGTTTCGTCTTGGGAACAAAGCGAACCTAAGCTTTTACAATAAGAAGTGACGCGTTCTGTCGCAGGCTTGGTTTTCAAGACGTCGACATTGCTCCGTGCACTTCCAGAGCCTATAATCCACTATCCACCACCACACACATGACGCACCATCGAAGGGTGCTCTTTCCTTGAACGCAGGGAGCAATGGCTTGTCCGCGAAGCCCAAAGTGCTCTGGATTGACACGCAAGGTGCAACTCCGGTAGCCGAACCGACCGCGACGTCCGATTCTCCACCCGCTTCTATTCGCCAATGGCTCGAACCTGGCGTAAATTGGGAGCGAGTTGATTCTCCGTTAGAAGCGTTAGTGTCTCTGGAAAATCATCCCCACTTGGGATTATTTTTAACCGGCACAGATTCTTCGAGCTTTAGAACTGAATCTCTGCTTGAAAGCGAACGGGTACTCAATGCCTTGCCCGATGGCGTTGCACTAGTTGACGCTCAATTCAAAGTTCTCTGGGCCAACCGTTTTCTGCTTGATCTCTTTCCCGTCGGACTCATTCAAACCGAGTTCTATCAAGCACTCGGGCATCCAGAGTTAATCGGCACAGAAGGTTGTCCCCTTAACACTGCTTCCGTTGCTCGCACATCGTGTAGCAATACCCTTCACACCACCGACAATCGTTTCTTCCAGATCCATGTGTCGCCATTAATGCGACAAAACGAAGTGGTCCATCTGGTCATTACGCTCAACGATGTGACGGCCGAAGTCCTGCAACAGCAGAAATTAGCTGCGATTCACAAGGCGGGGAGCAAACTGGCTGACCTTAAGCCAGACGAAATTTTTGAGATGGGTGTCGAGCAACGAATTGAACTGCTCAAAGATAACATCCGGCATTACACCCACAGTTTGCTCAATGTCGATGTGATCGAAATTCGATTACTCGAACAATCAACGGGCAATTTGATCCCGTTATTGTCGGTAGGAATTGACCAAGAAGCAGCCGATCGGAAACTATTTGCCTGTCCGCAAGGCAATGGCGTAACGGGTTACGTGGCCTCTACTGGGCGAAGTTATCTCTGCCAAGACACCAGTCGCGATCCGCTTTATCTGCAGGCTTTTGACGGAGCTGCGAGTTCGTTAACGGTTCCCATTTTGCTGCATGATTCGGTAATTGGCACGATCAATATTGAAAGCCCCAAGCCGCACGCGTTTAACGACTCCGACCGACAGTTTTTGGAGATCTTTGCTCGCGATATCGCCATGTCGCTCAACACGCTGGAGCTTCTGGTCGCTCAAAAAACGAACGCCGCCCAGGAAAGCTGCGAAGCGATCCATAGCGCAGTAGCGCTTCCCGTCGACGATATCTTATTGGATGCGGTGAATGTGATGGAGCGTTACATCGGGCACGATCCCGATGTGGTTCAGCGTCTTCAACGCATTCTGAAAAACGCTCGTGACATCAAACGAGTTATCCAGCAAGTTGGTCAAAAAATGGCTCCGGTTGAAGCCGTTCCCATCGGTTGCACGCTGGAGCAACATGCGAAGTTGCGAGGCAAACGTGTCCTGGTGGTGGATGCGGATGAGCAGGTTCGCAATGATGCCCATGGCCTTTTGGAGCGTTATGGCTGTACGGTCGAAACAGCTCACCATGGTGATGAGGCTGTGATGATGGTGAAGGCTGCTGGTACCGATGCGGCTTATGACGTGATTATCTCCGATATTCGCTTACCTGATTATTCGGGATATCAATTGATGCTGCGACTTAAGAATGTCTTGGATCCTGTACCGATGGTCCTAATGACGGGGTTCGGTTACGACCCAGGTCACAGCATCGTAAAGGCCCGCCAAGCTGGATTGCATTCCAAAGCGATCTTATACAAGCCGTTCCGTCTCGATCAATTGATCTCTGTGGTTGAGACTATTAT
>JBILTA010000065.1:0-13591 GCA_044371785.1 Pirellulaceae bacterium
TATTAAGCAAGTTAGAAAAAGGGGACCCCTTGCGAGGGCTTCAGGTTTTTCATGGTTCTAAGGCATCGTGTGGGGCTTGTCACGAGATCGGATACCGTGGCGGGAATATTGGTCCAGACTTGAGCCGCATCGGTTCGATTCGTTCGCGGCGTGATTTGTTGGAAGCCATTTTGTATCCAAGTGTGAGTTTTGTCCGCAGTTATGAGCCGGTGATAGTGTTGACTCGCGATGGTGAAGTCATCAATGGTTTATTGACGGAAGAAGACGCCGATGGTGTAACGGTGATCATGGCTGCCGATCAACGACGGCGCTTGGGTACAGAAGAGATCGAGGAGATTCGTCCTGGCAAAACCTCGGTGATGCCTGGTGGGTTAGAGCAGGTCTTATCGATCCAAGAATTATCCGATCTCGTAGCGCTTTTAGAATCGAGTCGTTAGACACACCTACGCTGACAATTGCTTTGTTGCTGATGCCGTCAGCTGAAGATCCGGAAAGTCACAGCTCATTCAATGAGCGGATTGTCGGGATTTTGTCCATCGCTTGGTTGGCGTTGTCATTAAGCGGTGATTTCTGGCTAGTCGGATTTCGATGCAACCAGCGTGCATGCCATCCCGCGTTTAAGGCGCCATGATAATCGGCTTCGAGCGAATCACCAACCATCAAAAATTGATGGCTTGGGACGTTGAGCTGACGCTCGATGTTGCGAAAAAAGTTGACGCACGGCTTTTGGTATCCAACGTCGACCGAAGCAAACCAATGATCGACGGCGGCAACTTCAGGACAAGCTGCCGCGATATCGTAGAGTCGTTGGTCAAAATTCGAGACGACACACAGAATGTAGCCGCGTTGCTTCAAGGCATTAAGAGTGATTTCAACGTCCGGATAAACGTGCCAATGTTTTGGTTGGCGAAAATGTTCCCACAATGAATGAAAGAGTGGCTCGATTTCGTGTGCTGGTATCTCGTGCAATACTTTGGCAACCAGTCCTCGCCAAGCCGACCATTGTTTGATTTGATTCGTCTCGGCAAATGAGGCTTCCCACGAGAGTGGAAAAAATTCGTTCATCGCTTGAGGAAATCGTTGCTTGATGTCTGTGGAATCCAAATGGTAACCGAAGGACGCAGCCACTTGGCAATAAGCATGATGGACTGAGGGCAGCGGTTCCATAATGGTTCCTGCCGCATCGAGAGCAATTACGCGCACATCGTGGGGAATCATAGTACATGTCGCTCGGTCGAAACCGAGCGATTCACTTAAGTAATATCCTGTTCCCTTTTACTTTACGACCACAGCACCATTTGGACGATGTCATTCAGGATAACAAAGGCCATCAAGCACAGCAGCGCCAAGACACCTGCAATGGTAAGTCGGATCTGCCAGGTTTCATTAACCGGTTTGCCTGAGGCAGCTTCAGCCGTCAAGAACATGATGTGACCGCCATCGAGGGCTGGGATCGGTAGGAAATTGACAACGGCCAAGTTTGCACTGAGAAGCGTCAAGAAAATCAACAGTGTCGAGGGGCCTTGCTCGGCTTGCATACTAGCGGCCTGTGCAATTCGCAAAGGACCACCCAATAAATCCACCGGTACACGACCCGTTACGAGCATCCGCAAAAAGTTGACAACTTCTCCAAGACGACGCCAAGTCTCCTTCAAGCCGAACCCGAAAGCTTGATACGCCGACGTAGCCACAATCTCGCGGGATAGAGGCTGCATACTAATTCCACGGGTGTACCAAAAGTATTGGCTGGATTCCTGGGTTTTTACGGTGGCTTCTTGAACAACGCCATTGCGAGTCAAAAACAATGTCATCTCCAAATCGACTGGCAATGATTGCAGAGAATCCATCACTGTTACGGTTGATGCATCTTCACCGATCGTCAGCGTATTTTCGCCATCTCGCGTAGAGATCTTGTCTGCATATTCAGCATTCGGCTTGAGCTTGAGTTTGCCCAATACATCCCCTATTTGAACTCCTGCTGCAGCGGCGGGGCTATTGGGTTCAATGTAACTTACTTCGGGTTCAAGATCATAAGCGACTCCTAGATGCTTGATCGTCAACATGCCGCCAACAGGTGCGATGATATCGAAACTGGGGGTGAAGGGTTGTAATGTGAGCACATAAGTCGCTGGTGTCACATCTTTGTTGCCACGTTGAAAGGTCAGCTTGACTTCTGCTTCTGCACCTTTGCGAGCGATAACGATCGGCAATGTCCAGCCATCGACGACAGGTTCATCGTTAACCGCAACCAGGCTATCTCCAACTTGCACACCCGCTAACATCGCCAATGAGTTTTTGGCAATGCGACGAATTGGGCTAGGCTTAAAACCGAGTCCAAAAGTTCGCATGGGATTCGGAGGGATAGTAAGAGTGAGCTGTTTAGTTGTCTCACCTTCTTTACGTTCCACGACTACATCGACGGGTTTGTAGAAGGCTGCTTGGAATTGTCGGTTCACTTCAAAGCTAAGGGCTTCGCCAAACTCCGAGAACAGCGGCAATGTTTTTCCATTGATCGAGATAAATTTGTCACCGCTCTTTAAATCGACGGCCGAAATTTGGGAGTTTGCGAATGGTGCAACGGGCTCACCTTTCGAAACGGCTGCCAGATTAGCCGAGGTAACACCTAACGATACGAACTTGCCTTTAGGTGAAAACTGTTTTGTGCCAGGGAAGGCCAGTTGTTTCGTTGTTTGATTGGCTTCAACGGTAACCGGGATCGACGCTGCTTCATCTTGCAAACCTTCGGTCGCAATCAGAGCACTCATTTCGCGAAAATCCATTTGCTTGTTGGGCTCGGTCATATTGCCCACTTGCACGATATAATCGCCAGGTTGAAGTCCATTTTCCCACGCAGGCGAACCGCCAACTACCTGTCCGACCACTGTCGGCGTATAGGGAACACCGATTGAATAGGCAATGGCTGCCATAAAAACAGCGGAGATCAAGTTCATGACTACACCTGCACTGATGATGATCATGCGGGCATAAACAGGTTTGGCTGGGTAAGAACGAGGGTCTAATTTTGGAGCTACCGTGGGTGCTTCACTATCATCGCGAGTGACCTTGATACGATCGTTTTCGGATTGTGCGTTGCGTGGATCATCATCTTGGCCCAGCATCTTCACATAGCCGCCCAGTGGAATGATGCCGATACCATATTCGGTTTCGCCCCATTGAAACTTACCCAGCGTTCGTGGCAATTTGATCGGACCAATCGAAATAGGTACGTCGAAGCCAACATAGAACTTCTCGCATTTCACACCGAAGAACTTGGCTGCCAAAAAATGGCCCAACTCATGGATGAAAATGACGAAGCCCAATCCTAAAGCGACTTGGAAATAATTCCAAAATCGCGCTACGAAGGATTCGAGAAAACTCGGGTCAGCCGCTAACACGGGAATCCAAGTGGATAGCTCAACGCTATGGATCAATTCCACTTCATAACCTCCTGGCGAGCCCAACGATCCAATTCGCAAAGTCGTGTGATCGTGGGTGATGTTTCATAGTGATGATGATTCAAAATATCTTTACAAACCGTCGCGATATCGACGAATCGTATTTTCTCAGACAAAAACAACTCGATGGCCGCTTCATTGGCTGCGTTCAGTACGGCTCCTGCTGTACCACCGACGCGGGCAACTTCAAAGCCCAATTGCAGAGCTGGAAAACGCTCCAGATCGACCGGTTCCATATCTAATTGTAGGCGTTTCGTCCAATCCATCCGCAGCGTAGGGGATTGTAACCTTTTTGGGAATGTCAACGCATACTGAATTGGGAGTTTCATGTCAGGTGGGCTCATTTGAGCCAAAACGCTCCCATCTTTGAACTCTACCATCGAGTGAATGATGGACTGGGGATGTACCATGACATGAATTTTTTCGGCCGGTAACTGGAAAAGCCAACGAGCTTCGATCACCTCAAGGGCCTTATTCATCATGGTCGCCGAATCGATGGTAATCTTGCGTCCCATCTGCCAAGTGGGGTGACGACACGCTTCTTCTACGCTCACTTGTGCCAATTCATTCAGCGGTTTTCGCAAAAAAGGACCACCACTAGCGGTCAAAATAATTCGTTCGACTTCATCGCTGCCACCCGCCTGCATCGCCTGAAAAATCGCACTATGTTCGCTATCGACAGGCAAAATCTGTGCACCGCTTTTGGCGGCAGCCTGCAGCATTATGGGGCCCGCAACCACCATCGACTCTTTATTGGCCAAGGCGACCCGTTTGCCATGCTCGACCGCTGCTAAAGTGCTGGCCATTCCAGCACTTCCCACAATCGCTGCGACCACGATGTCCACCTCGGGCGAAGAGGCCAGTTCAACAAGTGCCTCCGTCCCTTCCCGAACTCGCCATTTATTGCTGCCTAATAGGGTGTCCTTATTTGTACTACGCTTGGAATAGGTGCTTTCTGGCGACAGGTTAGCGTCAACCGAGCCTGGAATTCCACCAGAAAGGACTATTTCTTCGGGTGAAAGCGAAGTGGCCAGCTGTTGGAGTGTTTCCAAATCACGATGAGCGGTAAGGCCGAAGGCCCGATAAGGATGCCCTAAGTGTCTCAGAACTTCGCAAGTTGCCTTGCCAATACTTCCGGTTGCTCCAAGAACGGCTACGTTTTGCCTTGCAGTCACGTCCATGGATTGCTGTCTTGATAGTGAATTGAAAGAAGGATGTGGGGCTCAATTGCAGCCAATAGAGCATTGTAGAGGCAACGAATTGCCTCGCCAACTACAGTGTGCTGTTTCGTGACATAGTTCGCGTCGGCCTATTCCCCATATTCGTTCCAGCCGGTTGAAAATTGTCGCAACTCGCCGCTCCCCGTGGTTCCTGCGCTCAATTAGTGGAATATGATACCGTAGGCTTGTTGCCTGTTCTCCCCCTTAAACGGTTACGTTGGGGAAAACCAATTAAGCTGGTTACGCGTATTGAAGAGCAGTTCGACGATGCGCCCGATGCCTCAACCATGGTATGACTTCTCAAGTTAGGTTTGTCGATGAGTGATTCTTCCAATAATTCGAATCGTAAATCCAACTCGGACCGCAACATTTCAAGTGGTCAAGTTATTTGGTATGTCCTTCTCGGCGGCATGGTTGTCCTGTTGATTGGCGCATTCGTTGTCAACAACTCGGGATATCGACTCGAATACTCCGATTTCGTTCGTTTGGTACAAGTTACCAAATACACCCAACCTGGTTCGGCAGAACTCGCAGAAGGGTTTGATGGCAAGATCGTTATCAACTCGAAAACGAAGGCTGATTCGAAAATCGAGCTCAGCAAGCTCAAAAATATTCAAATGTCGAATGATCTCATCACCGGAAAGGTCGAGTATCGACTTTTGAAGAGCGATTCGACCGCGGAAGAAGTGAAAGAGATGGACTTTCGCACGGTCCGTTCTTACACCGACTCAGCTGACAGTCAGTTACGTGAGATGTTAACGACTGCCAATATTCCTTATGGTTACCTGACGCAATCGGCATGGGGACAGTTTGGCTTTGCCATGTTGTTGATGACGGGTTTGATTATCTTCTTCACGTACATGATGCTTAAGCGTATCAGCGGTGTTGGGTCACCGATGCAATTCGGACGCAGTCGCGGTCGTTTGTATGCGCAAGACGACAATGCAACGACGTTCAAGGATGTGGCTGGTATCGATGAAGCGGTTGAAGAAGTTAGTGAAATCGTTGACTTCCTGAAATTCCCGGACAAATATCAAAAGCTGGGTGGTCGTATTCCCAAAGGCGTGTTGTTGGTAGGGCCTCCTGGAACTGGCAAGACGCTTCTAGCCAAAGCGATCGCCGGCGAAGCAGGCGTTCCGTTCTTCTCGCTATCGGGTAGTGATTTCGTGGAAATGTTTGTGGGTGTTGGTGCCGCACGTGTCCGTGACATGTTTCAGCAAGCGGCCAGCAAATCACCCTGCATCATCTTCATCGATGAATTGGATGCACTTGGCAAGAGTCGTGGTGGAAACATCATGGGTGGCCATGATGAGCGTGAACAAACGCTGAACGCCCTCTTGGTCGAGATGGATGGCTTTGATGCCAACATCGGCATCATTGTTATGGCGGCCACCAACCGACCCGAAACGCTCGACCCTGCCCTGCTCCGCCCTGGACGTTTCGATCGACATGTTTTGGTGGACCGACCTGATAAGGGTGGCCGTGAAGAAATACTCAAAGTGCATGTCAAGAACGTCAAACTCGGCCCAGATGTTGCTTTAAAAGAAATCGCCAGCATCACACCCGGTTTTGTGGGAGCGGATCTAGCTAATTTGGTCAATGAAGCCGCATTGCTGGCTGCCCGTAAAGGTAAATCTTTGGTGGGGCAAGAAGAGTTTAATGATGGTGTAGAACGCGTTACGGCTGGTCTTGAAAAGAAGCGTCGTGTCATGAGCGAAGATGAGAAGCGTCGTGTCGCCTATCATGAAGCGGGGCATGCACTATTGGCTTATAGTCTTCCCAATACCGATCCTGTTCATAAGGTCTCGATTATTCCTCGTGGATTAGCGGCCTTGGGCTATACCATGCAGCGTCCTGAGGGTGATCGATACTTAATGACCAAATCGGAACTCGAAGCCCAGATGCAAGTCCTGTTGGCTGGTACCTTAACGGAAGAAATCGTCTTCAAGGATATCAGCACGGGTGCACAAAACGACCTCGAGCGCTGTGCGGCCATTGCTCGCAGCATGGTGATGGAATATGGTATGAGCCGGTTGGGACGAGTAAACTATCGCGAATCGAATCGTTCGCCATTTTTGGCAGGAGGTGCTATGGAGGCATCATCTCGCGAATATAGCGAACAAACCTCGCGCGAAATTGACTTGGAAGTAAAACGCATTATCGATGAAGCGGTCTCCTCGACCCATCAAATTTTGAGCGAACGTCGCGATGCCTTAGAGGCGGTGACCAAACGTTTGATTGAAGTGGAATCGATCGATGGCGAAGAGTTAAAGCGTTTGGTGGAGGCGACATTGCCAGGTCCCCGAGTGGTGCCAGGAACAGATAACGCGGTTGCGCGAACCACCGGTGCTACAGCTTGGGACAATAGTGCTCGCGATTCGGGAACTGGAACTAACGGCATTGCAAACACATAAATGCAACCATAGCTTCTGCTAGAGTTGTCCCACTGTTGGATTGATAAACCATGGATTCGCCATCTCCCAAATCTCAAGGATTGAGTCAGTTTTTTCTTGGGTCAGGATGTCTGTGGATGCTGGCCACCATGGCGATCAGTGGTGTGTTGTTGGTGTTCAACGCGGTATTCAGCATATCCCTTTATTATGGTTTCGTGTCCCAGCTTGACGAATCGGGGCGAGGCTTGCGGGGGTGGCTAGAAAGCTCGGCCGTCAGTCAACTCTTTATGTTCGTGTCGCCCGTTGTGATACTTGCCATTCAATGGTTGTTGTTTGATGCGCTTCGTGATCATCTGACGAATCGCGGTTCACGCGAGCGTAGATAGATTGCTTAGATGCGAGGTTCAAGGAAGATTACATGCGGTTAGTGTTAGTTCGCCACGCTCAATCTGCCAACAATGCGTTGCCCGATCATCAGCGAGTTCACGACCCCGGTTTAACAGCAGCCGGATTGGAACAAGCGGAGCAATTAGGAGAGTGGATGGCCACGCAGCCGATTACCGCTCTGTGGTGCAGTCCCTTCAAACGATCTCTCGACACGACCGAAGCGATCCGCCGCCGTTTAACCTTGAAACCTTTTGTGCATATCGACTTGCATGAACTAGGTGGATGTTATAGCGGCTACCAAGCGGTGGGGAGAAAAGGTGAAGCGGGGATGGGAAACGTTGAGTTGAGTGAGTTGTATCCCCATTATGCCATTGATCCAAAAATCACGAATGAAGGATGGTGGCTGAAGAAACCGTTTGAAACACAAGATCAATGCGATGAAAGAACAAGTCGAGTGATCCACTGGTTCAAGTCTCAGTTGCAGAAATCGTCGGACTTTGCGGTCGCCGTGATTCACGCAGACTTCAAACGACTGCTGCTAAAACAAATGCTCTGCCCCGGATTGGATGTGGAGCACTTGGGGCCCGTCTTTAATGCTTCAGCAACCGCCCTGCGTTGGGATGGCGACCATTGGAAACTGGATTATTTCAATTCGATAAGCCATCTTCCGTATCATTTGCAAACCGAATAATGGGCGATGCAAACATTCTACAAGAGGCGATTAACCCAATGGATTTCTCGTTTCTTGGCGAGTAATGTGTTGAGTGGCGATTTCAGCTCATAGCTGTCATCGGCTTTTTGGGCATCACTATCTGAGACAGCCGCCTCAATGGCTTGCAGCCGCACTGACTTTAGTAAGCCAAAATCGTCGAAGTAGTCGGAATTGAACATCCCCAAAACTTGTTGAGCAATAAGAGCGTTGAGACGCGGGCTGTTAGGACGACGGTCGAGTTGCCCGCTGATGTTTCCACGCAAGCCTGCTAACAGTAGGCTCCACCACAATCGATTGCTAATCTCGTTGGTGTCACCATATTGGCTTTTCCGAGCTTCTTCAAGTTGTTCCTCGGAGAAGCAGTAAGGAGTTATCTCAACTTCTTGCGGCATGCAACCTAAGATTTGGTCGATCCAACGCTCCATTAAGAACCTCAAACGATTGAGGTGTACCGATAGTTCAACGGGTAGACCCGGCGCATAGACCATTAAATGCAGGCAGCGATTTCTCACTTCACAATGGGATTGAAAAATATTGCGAGCGATTGGATGTGCATCTTCGTCTTGTTGTTTCAGTTCAAGAAAGGATGTCAGGCTGGCGAGGTATCGTGTCATCATTTCGCTAAGCAGCACTTCTTCTATGACCGGTTGGGCTTCGGCCCACAAGGCAGCTCGGCGAATCGCACCAGGACGATCGAGATGTTCTTTGATGCGATGCAGTTGCTCGTGCCATTGGTTGATGCGCTGGCGACTAAAGGTCCAATAGTCTTTTACCATGCGACTTGGTAGTGGCTCCGGTTTGCGGGTCCATATCGGTCCTTGAATCGCCATCGCTGCGGTTAGCTCTATCAGCCACAATGCATGCATAAAATATGTCCGCGCAGTTCGGGAATTTCGAGTCGAATTTAAATTCATGTCGGGTGATGAGGCCGATTGGAGTTGAGCAGAGCAATCAGCGGGCCACAGGGTTGATGGAGGTAGCTGGCTTGTTGTAAGTCTTTTTCGGGTATGGGGTTGCGGCTTTTTGGGGGCACTGTGACCGAAAAGGGTTGTGGATTTCCGACCACATTTTGTTGCCTTTTAGAAACTTCGGATGTGGTACGAATCGCTGGGAATTTCCGTCTGGCAACAGTCAGCAAACTTTGGTAGTTACCCACGGTGAGGTGTACGAAATCGCTGTTGGGCGACATACATCGCGAGAAGAAACCTCTGCTATGGGCAGGTTAGGCGCATATCAGTCACAAAGAGATGAGGAAGCTCCAATGAACCATAAAGGCTTGCGAAAGCTGTTTACCGCGACACTAATCGCTGTGTGTTTCAGCAATGTGGCCACTGTCTATGCTGATCCTCCATCCTTCTTAGCGATGTTTCGCAAACAACCCACTGCCAACGACTTGGTGCTTAAGGATGTGCATGGTCCATGGCTAATTTACGCTTACACCTTTACGGGCGAGAATGCAGAATCACGGGCACAAGCTCTCGCATTTGAATTACGACAAACGTTAAAAATGAACGCATTTGTGCATGCGAAGAATTTTGATTATGCCAAAGAGATGGGTGAAGAACGCGTAACGGCGGATGGGCGCGTATTCAAGGTCAAACCCATGAACGATCAAGCGACCAACGGGTACGCCGTCTTGGTAGGCGAATTCGATTCCATTGATAACCCTACGGTGAAGGAAAAACTAAAAACGATCAAGTATCTCCGTCCCAAATGCCTCGAAAAAAGTACAGGTGACTTGAACGGCGACAATAAGATCGAGAGCAATGAGTGGGTTGATGCGTATCGTCGCTTTATCTGGAAGCGAACCGATGATGAAGAACGAAAAAGCAAAGGCCCAATGGGAACGGCATTCATCACCAAAAATCCGCTTCTACCAGAAGAGTTTTTTCAAGCTCCTAAGGTTGACGACTTTATTGTGAGTATCAATAAAGAAGCAGAGTTCTCGCTGCTGGAGTGCCCCAAACGTTACACGGTTCGGGTTGCATCCTTTAGTTTGTCGCAGGCAATCAGCTTGGGCGAAAAAGATCCTAAGGGAGAACTGAAGACCAGCGAAAAGAACCATGAGATTCAGGGAGCAAGAGCTCATCGATTAGCTGCCGCTTTACGCAAGCAAGGAGTTGAAGCATATGAGTTCCATGATACCTATGGAAGTATTGTAACCGTTGGGAGCTTTGATTCCTTAGGTGTTACAAATTCAGAAGGAACCATGATTTACGATTCCCAGATCATTGAAGTGATGAATCGTTATTGCGGTGTAAAGAAATACGAACAGACACCGTATGGGACAGTGCCTGTGCCAAATACCTTAGACAAGATTCCGTTTGATCTGGAAGCTAAACCGATTGCTGTACCTAGAGCTCAAACGCGATCCATTTATGCGGGATCGTTGTTAGGACGCTGAGCGGCCAAGCGATCACGATAGACTCGCAGACCGTTGAGTGCGTGATATAAACTTCCGCACTCTAATTCTTGCTCGGTCGTTAAATCGAGTAATTCGCAGATTCGCTGCGCGGCACGTTGAACCCAACGTTCCCGCAGCATATCGTCTGGAGCTGCGATGACCACGAATTCGAAAAGATGACCAGACGAAGACAATCGTTGAACCAAATCGGCAGTGGCACCGGGACGTTCAAAGAAGTGGCTTGACAAACTGCCATCGCGGTTTTGCCAGCGTCGAACTTTTTCGATTTCGGCATCAAGACGCTGGCGAGTGGACAGCCAGATCCCTTCCAGCTTACCACCAGTAGCGAGATGGGTTTCAAGTGCCATCGCCAAAGCCTCTAAGCGATGGGTACCACCGCAAGCGGCTGTGACGAGATCTTCATTCAACTCAAATTCCACCATCGTCTCCCAGTCCCATTTATTTCCATCACGAGCAGTCCAGGAGCGTTCGTTGGGGAAGTACTGGCTTAAGGCAATGAGTGTCCAAGCATATTCGGCAGTCACATTGCGCGAGACGTCATACTGAGATTGTCTTAGCCAATCTTCGATGGTAAAGGTCGAGTCGCCGATTCGAATTTCCGACTCTTTGGGCACGCCAGCTTGAGCGAAGATGGCCAACCATTGATCGACGTGACCTTGTCCGTAATAGTCTGCTTCCGATAGCCGCGTAATAACGCCTTTGCGTTTGGTACTGGGGAGAACATCTCCGGGATACAATTCCCAGCCTAGCATTGTTTCCCCCTTTAGAAGATGCTCAAGCAGGTTGACTGGCTGTCCGTTATTGAGCACCTGTAGTTGGCTTCCGTAGGGGAGAAAGCCGTGCATAATCTGCCAAGCGGCATGGCGTTGCAACGACAATTGACGCCGTGTTAACTCTCTTTGCAGGGTTGCATCCAGGCGCCCCACATCGATAAGTTCAACATTCCCTTTATCGCCGCGAACCTCGGTCGTGTCCAACGCTTGGTGCGTAACTGTCGGCGCACAGCTCAACAGCCAAACGCCCTGCAACGTTAGGGCAATGGTTCGTAGCCAGCGGGAAGTAAAGGATGGCGTTGCTCGCTCCAATTTCGGCATGATCCAACTCTGTGCCCGGTTCGGGCGTAGAATAAATGATTCGATAACGCGATTCAGCTTGTTCGGTGTAACCGTTAAAGTCAATTCGTGGGGGGAAAATCCAATCGAATTGGCAAGGAATTTGCATCGTCTGTACACCACAGAGTCGGAGAAGATATCTCCGCCAAAATGACACACTCAAACGCCATGAATCCCCAGAACTGGGACTCGCGTACACTACAAGGTAACAATTGAGATGTTTTACTTCGATTTCATATTAGTGCTGTTCACTTTGCCAGCTGTTTTGTTGGCGATGTTTGCTCAGTATCGAGTTTCATCGGCATATCGAGAGATGTCGCAAGTGCGGGCTCGGGTGAGTGGATTTCACGCAGCTCGCAAAATTTTGGACGATGCGGGGCTCTATAATGTCAGCATCGAGCAGATTCCTGGCGAGATGTCGGACCACTACGACCCTCGGCAGAAAGTATTGCGACTGAGCCCTGGCGTATACCAAGGTTACTCGATGGCCGCAGTTGGAATTGCGGCTCACGAAGCAGGGCATGCGCTTCAAGATGCTAAGCACTATGCTCCACTGAAGATTCGCAACATGGCTGTGCCTGTTGCGAGTATTGGCAGCAACTTCGGTATGTTGGCGATCATGATTGGCTTTTCCATGTTGTTCGGTGGGATCGCTCTTGGAAAGTTTGTAATGCTGATCGGCATTCTCATGTTTGGTGGCGTGGTGGCTTTTCAGTTAATCAACCTGCCTGTGGAATTTGACGCAAGCTCTCGAGCAAAAACGGAACTGCTCAACTTGGGAATCATCACTGGGCCAGAGCTGCCTTATGTGAGCAAAGTCCTTAATGCGGCTGCTTTGACTTATGTAGCGGCAACCTTGCACAGCGTGTTGACACTTTTGTACTACGTCATGCGTTTTTCGAGTGCAACATCGAATGATCGGTAGATTGACCTACAAGGACTGATGAGTGGTCCAATGAAGTTTCAATAAGGTAGCTTGTTTATCGCCACCATGATATTGCAATAGCTCGTCAGCCCAACGCAGTTCCTGCGGAGAGGGCTGGCGACCTAAGGCATGTTGAACTAATTGTGACCAGCCAAGTTTGGTCTTCAATAGTCGGCTGACAAGCTTCTGATGCACTGCATCGGAATCGGCGCTTGCATGTAATCGCAAATTCTGTTGCCAGGCCGGTAGCGGCTCGTTGCTGAGGGTGGCCGGGTTTTGATTCGGCAACGATTGCGTAGGCATCGGCTGTGCGAGAATCGTGCGACGTAGCGAATTGCCCGCTTCTTCTCGTTCAAAACGAACGAGAGTCTGTAATACATCTTTGGACTCCATCTCGCGAGCTTCGAGCCGACGATAATTGGCGAATAGGCTTTCAGAATTACGGATGTCTCGCAATTCAGACTCCGAAGCAAGTAACCAATCGCGCTGAGTGATTACATGCGACGGAGTTGCAAAAGGATGGCTACCTGATACCCACAGTACAAGCCGTGGAAGATCATAGCGATGAAGGCGAAATTGTTGTGCGAGAGTTTTGAGCAATTTGATACGCGCGGCGCTAGTTGGGTCATCCATTGCGGCTTCGTTGGAAACCAAAGGTGCCCCAAAGACCAATTTCCAAGTCATGTTAACGGTACCTTCCGCCAGGGCGGGGCTGGTGCTGAGCCACTTCGCGAAGGCTTCGCGACGATTCTCTGGTGGCAATGAATCAAGAGACTCACCAGTGGGAAGAGCTGCGATCGCGGCTCGCAAAGTACCATCATTTCGCTCGAAGAAGTACTCTGGTTTGTCTCCCAAGTTAAGTGCCGCCAACATAGACCAATAGCTTGCTTGTGACGTTTCTGTTGCATCACCTTGGTCATGGCATTGGCTGCATTGCAATGACTGATTGAGCCAAAGCGAGC
>JBILTA010000530.1:0-4288 GCA_044371785.1 Pirellulaceae bacterium
CGCGGGGCTTGCCGCTGTAAAAAGCGTATCGCATCGGCCAAAGGCATCAACTCGGCGGCAATCGTGTGCTCGACCGGCCGCGGTTCGGGCAAGGTGATCGCTGCCGCAAGTTGATCGACATGCTCGACCAACCAACCAGCTACGTTGGCCATGGCGGCCACACGCCGCCGTACTGAAGTCCGACTCCAATCCTGTTGGTTCACGCGCAATTCATGCATCAACTGCGGCGAGAGTATTGAGAAGGGGCTAGTCGATGGTTGATAGCTCATCGCTCCCCTCCTAAAACTGCAGAATCAAACACTTGCCAATATCGGTTGAGCCGTCGTGGGCTGACAAGCCGCAATGAAATCAGCCGACATGCCGAGCGCCGGTAAAAGTTGTTTGCAGGTGATCCGAGTCGATTCATAGATAACGGGCAAACCACTTCCTGGATGCGTGCCTCCCCCAACCAAATAGACTCCATCCAAATCCTCGAAACGATTATGGGGTCTCTTGTGTAACATTTGATCCAATCCGTGCGCCAAATTAAAGGTGGCACCTCGATAAACATCATAGGTGCTGTTCCAATCAGCAGGTGTGATCATCCGTTCCGATCGGATTCGATTGCGCAAATCCCCTAAACCAATCGCCGATAACTTATCCAAGGTCAAGTTGCGATAAGCCGTTCGCTGCGCCTCATCCCACGTCACGTTGGGATGTGTATGCGGTACGGGCACCAGGATATACATGGCGCTATGCCCCTCGGGCGCCAACGATGGGTCCGTCACCGAAGCATTTTGCACATAGAATGAGGGATCATCGGGCAACTGAAAGTCCTGCTCGATTTGCCGCAAGTTGCGTTGGTAATCAGAGGAAATGTGAATATTGTGATGGGGTAAGTTTTCGTACTTCCCTTCGATGCCCAGATAGAGCATGAAAGTTGAACAAGAAAATTTCTTCTGTTCGATTTTCTTATCCGTCCATTTGCGACGTAACGCATCGGGTACCAGTTTGGTCATCGCCTGAGAAAAATCGGCATTGATGACCAAAGCATCCGCTGGAATTTTTTCATTGCCTAATTTTACCGCAGTCACTTTTCGGCCAGAAAACTCCAAGCCAGTGACCCGAGAATCGAGGCGTAAGTTGACGCCCATCTCGCGACACAACTCACCCATCCGCTCGCTCACTCGAGCGCAGCCACCCATCGGATGAAAAACTCCATACTCGTATTCCAGAAAACTAAGAATCGAAAACAAGCTTGGGCAGCGAAAAGGTGACATTCCCAAGTATTTCGATTGGAAGGAAAACGCGATGGCCAAACGAGGGTCTTTAAAGTACGACTGTAATTCATCACCCAGCGTCCTCCACGGCTTCACATACGGAGCCGCGCCCAGCAATGAGGGACGTAGATAGTCGAAGATACTGTTAAAGGGAGATTCTAAGATCGGACGGAATTTTTCGAGCTTGACGCGATTGTCGTCGAGATAACGTTTCAACGCCCCAGCATCTTGCGGCGAAAGTGTACAAATCTCCTTCTCCATCTTGTCCATCTGAGGAGTCGCATCGATCTTGCCACCTTCGCCAAAGGTGACCCGGTACTGAGGATCTAGCCGCCGCATCGGTACTTCTTGCCGTAGGTCGAGCCCTACCGACTGAAAGATCTCTTGCAGAATTCGTGGATATAAAAAGAACGTTGGGCCAACATCGAATCGATAGCCGTCCGACTCAATTGCACTGCAACGGCCACCCACCCGATCGCGTGCTTCCAGCAATGTCACTTCGGCTCCAGCGTGAGCCAGCTGCATGGCGGTTGCCAATCCACCTGGTCCAGCACCGATGACTACGACGTGGCGTTTGGCCATGAGATTGATCCTTCGTATATTCCCGTCGGGGTTCGAACAAACCGTTTTCCAATAAGCGGATCGAACAAACGCTCGTTTATTCCAATAACGAGATTCACCCGTGTCTCCGCATTGTCGCACGTATGATAGTGGTTCGGAAAGGCCCAATATTTGCACTGGCTCGATTTGCCGAGACTTGTGCCGAGACTGGGCCCAACCGCGACGAAAAGCGGGATATATTGTTCTGTTGTCTGTTTTTTTGTTCTTAGGTGTATGTGTTTAGTGCTTACCGCGTAGTGCTTTGGCTGCAACCGCAATTATTTCCTCTTCCATCTCTGTCGGAGGGCTGAGCATCGGTAGGACAGGACCTGTGTCCGCGATCCCCGCTAAGCGAACGGCGGAATGGAGCACTCGAATCGGATTAATCGAATTCCGCAAGTTTTCTAGCGGCTCAAAAATTTTCCGAATTTCTTCAGCTCGCTCCCAATTCTTGGCTTTGATCGCCAAGAGCATCTCTTGGCTGAGTTCCGGCCGCACGCAAATACAACCAGAAGTAAACCCGTTGAGGTGGAACTGGCGTAGGTGCACAATCGCTGGCTGCTCGCCAATTCCGCTCACGATAATATTCGGATTCACTACGTCAACTAGATGCTTCAGATAATCATCTTGAGCTGGGTCGGGACGAACCACGGCATACTTGATCGCGCACACAATTCCTTCGTCAACAACGCGCTGTACATCGGCAATACTCATCGCATTGTCATGCTTCAAATACAACACAATCGGCTTGCCATAACGTTCGGCAAAAATCCGCGTTCCTTGTGCTCGCCCTGCTGACGTCGCTATCTCCGCTTGCGGTAGCACCATCACCGTTGGAAACGCGAATTCTCTCAGAATGGCCACTTGATCCATCATCGTTCCGTAGGCTGGTCCAACCGACGGGATCATCGTCGTGTTGGCGCTGGCATTGTCGACCAAGCAGCGCAAAACCTCCGCATACTCTGCTAAAGAAATATGATAGAACACCGCGTTCCCACCATACAGCAAAGTGGTGATACCGCCTGCTTCCAGATAGCGAATAATCTGTCCGTTGGCGACATGATTCAATCGGTAGTCCACATGCCGAGCCAACGGTGGCACTGCGATGACCGATCGACCCAACAGTTCCGGCGTAATTGTTTCGGTGTTCATGGGGTAATACTGCGATAAAAAGTGTGGATAATGTAACGGGTTAGTTTAGGCGACTGCATAGCGAGTCGCAAGCGAGTGGCATCCTGCGGCTTCCATACTAGGCCTAATGAATCGAAGGTTCCGGAGTCGAAGGCCCACTCTCTAGAAAATCGAAATCGCAACCCTCGTTCGCTTGTCGAACATGTTGAATGAATAGTTGGCCGTAACCGCGTTGGTATCTTGGTGCGGGTGCTTGCCAGGCAGAGCGACGCTGTGCCAACTCTGACTCCGAGACTAACAATTGCAGGGAGCGTTCGGGAACATTTAGCTCGATCAAGTCCCCATTGCGAACCAATGCTAAAGGACCACCGATATAAGATTCCGGCGCGACATGCAAAATACAGGTTCCATAACTCGTCCCGCTCATTCGCGCGTCCGAGATGCGGACCATATCCCGAATTCCTTGCTTCAGCAGCTTATTGGGGATCGGTAGCATACCCCATTCCGGAAAACCCGGTGCACCCTGAGGTCCCGCATTCCGCAAGATCATCACGTGATCGGCTGTGATATCGAGATCTGGATCGACGACCGCCTTTTTCAGCTCATCATAGCTATCGAATACGATCGCAGGTCCCCGATGATGCATCAAACGCGGCTCAGCTGCGATCGGCTTGATGACACAACCATCGGGTGCCAAGTTGCCTCGCAACACATAAGTACCACCTTCTTGCGATAACGGCTGACTCAGTTTTCGAATCACATCCTCATCAATAATCTCGGCTCCATCAAGACACTCGCCCAAGCTTTTCATTTCGATGGTGGCACAGTGCGTGTGCAAGTAGGGGCGCAATTCGTTCATCAGTGCTCGCAGGCCACCCGCATTGAAGAAATCTTCCATGAGATATTTTTTGCCTGCTGGGCGAATGTTGGCAATGACGGGTGTCTGTCGCGAAATACGATCAAAATCATCCAACGTAATATCAATCTTCGCTCGGCGAGCCATAGCTAGTACATGAATGATGCAATTCGTAGAACCACCGATCGCCATGTCGACCGTAATTGCGTTCTCGAAAGATTCACGCGTGAGAATTGACGAAGGTCGAATGTTCTTCCGCACCAACTCAACCGCATGTCGCCCAGTGGCTGTGGCCAAACGATGATGGTCGGATACCACAGCCGGTATCGATGATGCACCCGATAATGTTAGGCCAAGAGATTCGGCTATTGCGGTCATCGTGGATGCAGTTCCCATCGTCATGCAGTGACCGGGCGAACGTGCGATGCAGTTCTCCAGCTCA
>JBILTA010000066.1:0-13585 GCA_044371785.1 Pirellulaceae bacterium
AATTTCTGATGCGTGCTCGGCAGGGTACAACAGACAGATCGAAGCTATCACAAGAAATCGGACTGCCGAGCTACCCGGCCGCCACCGCGACCAGGACCAGCATGTCGTCGCGATAAGTAATTTCTGATGCGTGCTCGTCAGGGTACAACAGACAGATCGAAGCTATCACAAGAAATCGGACTGCCGAGCTACCCGGCCGTCCCGGCGTCCAGGACCAGCATGTCCTCGCGATAAGTTATTTCTGATGCGTGCTCGGCAGGGCACATCAGACAGATCGAAGCTATCACAAGAAATCGGACTGCCGAGCTACCCGGCCGTCCCGGCGTCCAGGACCAGCATGTCGTTGGGCTAGATTACGTCTGATGCGTGCTCGGCCGGGCACATCAGACAGATCGAAGCTATCACAAGAAATCGGACTGCCGAGCTACCTTGAAACTTCTATTGCCGCCGAAATGCTATCCAGGTAAACTCCCATGCCATAAGGTCGTGAAGCGTTCCCCAGTAGGTGGGATTTGCCATTGGAAACGCTAGATTGGGATCGATCGGGTAGACGATTCCCACACCATGGAACACGGCCGAGAAGGAATCAGGGATGGTTTCAACGCAATCAACTTGTGACTCGAATTCGCTCCAGCAACCGTGGCGTCGTCGCATCATTAGCTTCGCTTTTGGGTTGTCGCTCTTCGCTTTGCACTCTGCGTCCGTTGCTCAGCAGCCGAGCTACCCCCTTCCATCGCCGCCACAAAGTCCAACTCCACCACAAAATTTTATCAGCCCGCAATCTGGTCCCCCTTCACAGGTTTTGGTTCCAGATCAAAGCGGTGCAATGTCATCGAATTCTTCCTGGCGTGGTGTGAATTATCCAAGTAGTCCATCGTCTGTGAGTTATCAGCTTCCAAGTCAATCTGAGATTATTGAAGACTTTGGCGGGCCTGTTGTGGAACGCGATGTAGGCGTGGTTCGCAAAAACGAATTTGGTAGTTACACGATACCGATGACCAGCGGGGTCGACATCGACATTTACGAATGGCAAGTCCTACCAGCTGAAATCATGTACCGTTCGTATCTCGCCAGTCAAAAAGAATCTCGCTTAGCCGCCCAGCTTGTCAATGCAACCGATAATGACATGTTGTGGGATGGTTTTGCGGGTGGACGATTCGGCCTTCTGCGTTATGGAAATCGCGATCCCGTCTATCCTCAAGGTATGCAGGTCGATATCGAAGGCGCCGGACTGTGTCGCTTAGACGTTTATAATGATGTCGACGTTCAGAGCGTTGACTTCCGTGCCGGCGTCCCTGTGTCGTTTGTGTGGGGGCGTCATCAAGCTCGTATGGGCTACTATCACTTAAGCTCACACACCGGTGATGAGTTCCTCTTGAAAAACCCTACTCACGAGCGATTGAACTTTGCACGTGACGTTCTCTTTCTGGGATATGGCTATTACTTCACACCCGAGTTTCGTATGTATGGTGAAATGGGGTGGGCTTTTTATTCTGATGTCGCGAACGAGTGGGAGTTTCAATTCGGTATGGACTATTCACCCCGCTTCGCCACTGGAAATCGTGGTGCTCCCTTTTTTGGTATCCATGGTCACTTGCGTGAAGAAGTCGATTTTGGTGGCGGGCTTTCCGCTCAGGTCGGTTGGGCTTGGAAAGGTGAGCGAGGATCAGGGATCTTCCGAACTGGATTGCATTATTACAATGGATTTAGTCCACAATATTCGTTTCATCGCGAGCACGAACAGCAACTTGGTATTGGCGTTTGGTATGACTTTTAGCGCAATTCCAGCAAAAACTGGGGTTCCGCCGAATAGTCGAATCATGTTATGTTGACCATGTTCTCGATGGAACGAGTGTGCGACAAGCGATTGTTGCCCTAAAAACAAGAAATTACCAATCTCGTAAGATTGGATATGTAAGAACCTTCAAGGGGAGATGTCACGGATGATTCTCCGGAATCGAAATTGTAAGTGGCTAAAGGATTCTTTGTTTGGCCTAGCGTTTTCCGCTGTTGGCTTTGGGGCCACTGGCCTTGCACAGCAGCCATTTAGTCAACCACGCGGCAATGCTGTTCAGGGTAATCCTGCGGCTGGTAATTCTGCTGCTGGTAACGTTGCTCAACCGAACGCCCAACAACCCATTACTCCGCAACCACCGGCTGGCAATGTTGCCCCAGCAGGCGCGCCTGCTGGTAATGTCGCAGGTGGCGAAACCGCCCCTGTTGCCCCTTTTCCTCCTCTCGATGCTCGCTTGCAACAATACTTGGAGCAAGTTCTGGGAGCATGGGAAAAAGCTACATCCGACATCGAACGCTTTCGCTGCAATTTCACCCGTTGGGAATATGACCCAACCAACGGACCAGCCAACACCCACTACACTTGGTCGCGCGGTGTTCTGCGATATATGAAACCCGATAAAGGCTTGTTCCGTGTTGACGACATCTTGTTCTACAAGCCAGCAGCCGACAATGGCCAAGCCAAGTATGAAGCGATCAAAGATCGTTTCGGCGACTATTGGTTATGCGATGGTAAGTCAATTCACATCTACGAACGAAACGAAAAGAAGGTAAAGCGATACGATCTGCCACCTGAAATGCAAGGTGTCGGAATCTATCAAAGTCCCCTCCCCTTCTTGTTTGGCGTGAAGAGTCAAGAGGTTCAGACTCGTTATTGGATTCGTCCCGTACCACCTGAAAACGGTTCACAAACCGAAGTATGGCTCGAAGCGTATCCTAAGAGTCAAGCAGATGCAGCTAACTACCAAAAAGTGCTCGTGGTTCTTGATGCTCAAGAGGTGCTGCCAAAAGTGTTGGTCGTATTTGATCCCAACTACACTCCGCAGAATCCACAGCGAACTGTGTTTGAATTTTCGGAACGCGAACGCAACTGGACACTGATCGATCGGATTAACGAACTCAATATCTGGAACGAAGAGTTTATTCCTACTGCTCCGCCAAAGGATTGGAAGATCGAAGTTACCCCAATCCAATCGCAGGAAGCAGCACCGCGTGTTGCCAATCCGCAGCCCAACACTCCTAACGAAATTCGCTAACTCGAAAACGGTTTTACTTTTATCCAATATCCACGCCTGACTGAATGATTGGGCGTGGATTTATTTTTTCCAGTAGATCACGGCGTTGTGTGTTGCTCTTCCGACGGCGATGATCTCATCTTGGCCATCACCATTCAGGTCCGCTGTCACCAAGTCTTCGACCGCAACTTGTCCTGGTTCGATCAATTGACGATGCCAGCGGCCGTCGAGATATTGATAAAGTCTTACGCCGCATCGATGGGACGCATTTTGGTCATCGCGAATACCTGCGATCAATTCAGGTAAGCCATCTTTGTCAAAGTCCGACCAAGCGACTGCGTGGCCCCATTTCAGTTCGGTATCCACTTCCATTCGTGGCCATAGTTCCGCAGAACTTGTTGGATTAGCTTCGAGAGGTTCAGAATAGACCACGACTTTATCACCGTGCCACGGTTCAATCGTGGCCACAAACCGCGAAGGAGATGTAGTATGCTGCCACACCTTTATCTCGCTGGTGCCAACGGCTGGAGCATGGCCAATTTGTCCACTCCCAATGCGTTCTAAAGAGGCCTTCGCATTAAGTGCTGGCCGAACAATCGTTACCCCTTCGAAACTCGCAGCCAAGATTTCATCTTTACCATCACCATTCAAATCGAGCACATCCAAATTGTGCATGACTTTCAGCTGATCGGTGATGACCGTTGGTTCCCATTTGGCATTGCGGGGATCTGCGGGAACTTCGTAACGCAACAGCCGAACTCCATTTTGAGTAAGTTCTGGAGGTCGCGTTCCTCGTCCCTTTAGTGGAGCAACGATGAGTTCCTTCTGGCCATTTCCATCGAGATCGCCCCAGGCCATACGATGCGTGGTCGGCTCGGTACCGATGTCTCGATAGGTCCACGGCAAGGTTGGGTTACTTCCCGAGAAAAGTAGGCCGATCTGTCCACCGCTATCGCTGTTGCCAAACTGCCAATCCGATCCAACGGCCATATCGAGTTGACCATCTTGGTCGATGTCGTGAATCGCCATACAAACGTTGTCAAATTTGGCTTCAGGTGTTACATAGATTTCGTGCACCTTCCACGTCGGATTCTCCAACCACAGAATTCGCTTGGCATCAACAATAACGATGTCCAGTTTGGAATCATGATTAAGATCTGCAGTCCGCACTGCATAACCAACCTGCAGAGTGACAGGCAATACTTCCGCTTGCCACGCATTCTGGGCGCGCGCACTGGAACCAAGCGTTAGGAGTAGCGAAACTCCTAACGCGAAATAAGATCGTTTCATGACCGCCTCATGAGTTACAGATTATTCGTCATCGCCTCTCAGGCGTGCGAGCACGGAATAATCTTCGAGAGTACTCGTATCGCCCACATGTTCTTTTCCAGAAGCGATATCACGCAAGAGCCGACGCATGATTTTGCCGCTACGGGTTTTGGGTAGCGCGTTCGCAAAATGGATATCGTCAGGTTGAGCTAACGCGCCAATTTCGTGACGAACATGCTTCTTCAATTGATCGCGGAGCTCATCGGTCGGTTCCACGTTCTTAAGTGTCACAAAGGCTGAGATTGCTTGGCCACGGATTTCATCGGGCTTACCAACTACCGCTGCTTCTGCAACAGCTGGGTGGCTAACTAGTGCGCTCTCCACTTCAATGGTACTGAGTCGATGTCCGGCAACATTGATGACGTCATCGATACGTCCCATGATCCAATAGTAGCCATCTTCATCTTTGCGAGCGTTATCGCCCGTGAGATACATACCTTTGATCTTGGTCCAGTATTGCTCTTGGTACCGTTGGTCATCACCCCAAATGCCGCGCAACATTCCGGGCCAGGGGTGAGCGATACACAGCATACCACCCTTGCCCTGAGGAACTTCAGCCCCCGAGTTGTCCACGATCTTTGGTAGAACTCCCGGCAATGGACGTGTGCAGCTTCCTGGTTTTAGCGAGACAACACCCGGTAATGGCGACATCATGATGCCACCGGTTTCCGTTTGCCACCAAGTATCAACGATAGGGCACCGGCCACCACCAATCTTTCGATAATACCACATCCAAGCTTCTGGATTGATACCTTCACCGACGGAACCCAGCAAACGTAAAGTGCTCAAGTCATGTTTGTCCACATGATGATCGCCCCATTTGATGAAGGCACGAATCGCGGTGGGTGCGGTATAGAGGATCGAAACACGATACTTTTCGATAATGGCCCAAAAGCGATCTTCTTCTGGGTGATTGGGAGCCCCTTCATAAATGACTTGGGTTACACCAGCTGCCAATGGACCATAAACGATATAGCTGTGTCCCGTAATCCAACCGCAATCTGCAGTACACCAGAAGACATCGTCATCCCGATGATCGAAAACCCATTGAAACGTCTTCTTTGCATATAAATTGTAACCGGCAGTGGTATGGCGAATCCCCTTGGGTTTACCGGTCGAACCGCTAGTGTAAAGAATAAATAGTGGTGTTTCGCTATCCAGCTGCTCAGCAGGACAATCGTCAGATACACCTTCCAGTAAGTCGTTCCAGGTGATGTCGCGTCCCTCTGTCATCGGCACCTTGTTGCCGATTCGTTGATAGACGACACAGTGCTTGACGGTAGGGCTTTTGCTCAAAGCTTCATCCACATTAGCCTTCAGTGGCAGCACTTTGCCTCGGCGATAGCCACCGTCCGCTGTCACAACAACTTTGGCCTTAGCATCGTTGTTGCGGTCAGCGATAGCCTCGCCTGAGAAGCCACCGAAGATTACCGAATGAACGGCACCGATGCGAGCACAGGCCAGCATTGCGACGATAAGTTCGGGAGTCATGGGCATGTAAATGCTCACAACATCACCTTTGACGACCCCCAACTTTTTTAGGCCGTTAGCAAATCGCGATACTTCGCTTTTCAATTGTGCGTAGGTGACTTCGCGCGTATCGCCTGGTTCGCCTTCCCACAAAAGAGCCACCCGGTTTCCATTCCCACTCACCACATGCGCATCAACACAATTGTAGCAAGCGTTGGTTTTGCCACCGATAAACCACTCCGCAAAAGGTTCATTCCATTTAAGCGTGGTATGGAACGGTTCGAACCAATGTAGGTCCTTCTTGGCTAAGTCGCTCCAGAAACCTTCGGGGTCCTTAATAGAATGCTGGTACAGCTCGTTGTATTGGGCTTCGCTGTTGATCACAGCGTTGCGTACGAATTCTTCGCTTGGTGGAAACAAGCGAGTCTCGTTCATCACGGTATGAACATCACCAGCAGAATGATCCGACATAGTTGGAGTGCTTTCGTTTCGAAAATCGTCAGGAGAGGAATTGAGGTGGGTGTCAAAACGGCGGAATCGAAAAACGTTTCCCCTTGGCACCTAAGCAAAGGGAGAATTCTAGTTTTAGATCCTTGGGGCTGTCAATTTAGCCAGCCCCCTGAATCTCAGGTCGAGTCGCCCCCCTTAGCTCACTTTATAGCCCAATTCGGTCAACTTTTCCGTCAAAGCGGCTTTTGCTGGAGGATCCCCGTGCACCAAACGGATTTCCGCGGGTTTTACGGGGATTCCTGTTACAAAATTGATTAAATCGGCCTGATCCGCGTGCGCTGAATAACCCGACAGGCTGTGAACCCGAGCATTGATCGTGTAAGAACGTCCATCCAATTTGACCCATGACGAGCCTTCTTGGATATACGAACCAGGGGTTCCACGAGCTTGATAGCCCACAAATACGACATCCGTTGAATCGTTTCCTAAAAACTCTTTCAAATAATTGACAACTCGGCCACCGCTACACATACCGCTTCCCGCAATGACCACAGCCGGTCTCTTGGTCTCCTTCAAGTCCTCAACGATCTGACGATGATCTTTATGGGAATCAATTTCGACAAGACTATGGAACATCAGCGGTTGCTTATCCAGGGCCAGGACATCGAGTGCCTCCTCGCTCCAGAAAGGTTTCATCGAGTCATAAATTTCTGTGAGTCGATTTCCCAGTGGAGAGTCGACTATGATGTCAACATCATCCAAAGTTCTACATTTGCCAACTTGAACCAAGCCCTCAAGAATCAAATTCAATTCGTATAGGAGCTCTTGTGTGCGACCTAAACTGAATGCGGGGATAATCGTGACCCCCGAGTTTGCCAGAGTATGGCAAAGTATCTTCGAAAGTTGCTCGATGCGTTGCTCACGTCCCACATGGCATCGATCACCATAGGTGCTCTCTAACACCAGAAAATCTGCTCGCTCTGGGCTAGTGGGTTGCTTCAAGAGAGGTTGATGAGAAGCGCCAAGGTCACCACTAAAGACAATTCGCGAATCATCATAGTCAAACTCCAAGTAGGCTGACCCGAGAACGTGTCCGGCAGGTTGCAAGCGTACCTTCAAGCCTCGTCCCATATCACTCCACTGATGATAGGGCAATGGCTTGAGCATACTACGGATGGTTCGTAGTAATTGGTCGATCACTTTTTGCTTTCGGGTAATCCCAAGCCGTATTGCATCCTCAAGCATCAACGGAAGCAATGAGGCTGTGGGCTTCGAGCAATAAATGGGACCGTTAAAGCCCGCATCAAGCAGGTAGGGAATTCTACCCACATGATCGATATGAACGTGCGTAAGAAATAGACTCTCGATATTGTCCAGTGGAAAATCGATGATCGAGTTCTTGCGACCTTGGTTATCTTCACCTTGAAAAAGGCCACAATCGATCAACACAGAACGTTGATCGTTCACGACCAATTGATGACAGGAACCAGTGACACCGTCGTAGGCACCGTGATGGATAATGTCCATCAGTTACCCCCTTCATTTTTTGGAGACGACAAAGTTGTGATCCATTCTTGCAACATTTCAACCGCTTCCCGGTCGACAAGGACGGTTGCTAATTGAGGCATGCGTCCATTTCCTCGCGTCCCAACCCGGCGAAGCAAAACGCTCTCTTCAGGTTTACCGGGCGAAACGATTTTTGCATTCTGTATGTCAAAATTCAAATGTCTGGGACTTTCGTCAACCAAGCCACATTGTTCTAAAGCGACTTGATAGCGCAAGTCCATGGCGGCATTCCCACCACCAGCAGGTTGATGGCACGACGAGCAATTCGAATGCAAATAGGCGCGAGCCCGCTGCGTTAAATCTTGTGTTCGATCATAAGGATTGGCCAATTTGGGGAGTTGATTGGGCGCGGCGGGCAGCAGGGTTGAGTCGCTGGCAAAAGGGCGTTGTGGTGGTTGGTCTGCGTATTGGCTGCGTTTAGCATAAGCTTTAGGATTGACCTTGAAAAAGGAATGACGCTCCAAAAAGGCCAACTGATTCTCCTCTATGCCATCGTAGCTATAGTTGCGGTTCATCTGTGCCGTCTGTAAGCCAAGCGTGTAATTGGCCGCACGACTGTGACAAACCATGCATTCCGCGCGACTGGGATAATGCCATTTCTGTTTTCGAATGCCTGTCGGTTCCGCAGGATCGGATACTTCATATTCTACATCCATCCCTTCACGTTCGACCAACTCGGCGTCAGTCCCAGCCTCATTCCAGCGATAAGAATAACCAACCCATTCGTTTTGTTCGCGAAGCATAAAGCGTGTTTCGATCCAACGCCTTTGAACTTCATCATCGAGTCTTAGGTCCAGAGCAAAGCTTTTTACCAAGACGGTCCCATTAGGAAATGTCCATCCCATTTCGTTTTGAAATTCTATTCTTCTCTCCCCAGAATGATCGGTTGGTATGACGAACCAGCGTTCCTTATGTGAACCGTCACTCCAAAGCGGAGAATTCACATCATAGGGAATAGCTCCGTCGATCATTTGGTGGGTTTTCAAATCGGCGAATAGTCCGCTATCGCTGAGCTTTCTCGGAAACTGCTTCGAACGATCTAGAGCTGTGTTAGGGACAACTCGCAGTATGCTCTTGCCCAAATGATCAAGTATCCACAACTCGCCATCAGGTGTCTCTTCAAAAGCTGTGATTGCAGACGGCGTATCAGCCAGTTCTTGTCGTTTCACAACTTGTTTGCCATCGTGCCAAATGCCCCAGACTTTGCCAGTCGAATAGTCGCCATAGATGTATGCACCATCGAGTGCTCGAAGCGCAGGATCATTTCCGTGGTATACGACTCCCCCTGTCAAGGAGCGCGCTTCGCTATGGTGATGATCTGCGATCGGCGGACGAATCGGCTCAGGTCCACGCGGTCGATTGATGTAAAACGGTGAGGAGCCTTCCATTACGCTCCAACCATAATTTGCTCCACGCTCGATCAAATAAACCTGTTCCCAGAGGTCCTGTCCATTTTGCCCAACCCAGATCTGCCCCGTTTTACGATCGGTCGTGATACGCCATGGATTACGCATACCATAAGCCCAAGTCTCTGGGCGGGTTCCATCTCGACCGACAAACGGATTATCGGTTGGGATTGAATAGGTTTGCTTTTCATCCAGACTTCGAACGTCGATTCGCAAAACCTTGGCGGTTAGTTCAGAGAGATCTTGGCCCCTCAGGTTGGTGTCCGAATCGCTAGTTCCATCGCCTGATGTGACGTACAACATACCATCCAGGCCAAATGTGATCGCTGCACCATTATGCCCATTAGACGGCCATTCGATGACAAGCATTGGGTGAGTTAATTCGATCGAGTTGCCGTCGCGATTGACTGTGTATCGAGTTACCCGCGAGTACAATGTTGTTTTGGAATCTAGCGTCTTATGGGTGTCTGGACCGTTGGAGCCAATGAAGAGATAGGGCTTACGTGGGTAGTCGGGATGAAACAGCAAGTCATAATGTACAACCTGCTCTTGGCGTGGTAATAGATTCAGCGGCTTGCCTTCACTCTGGTTGCGATCAAAATAGCTCACTATGGATGGGCCGTACGGTTCGGACTGGGTGATTAGAAGCACTCGTTGGCTATCAGGCTCGCTACGAACAGAGATTGGAAATTCGATATTGAGTTTGGGAAAACGGTTTTCGGTTGTAAATGCAAGCGGTGGTTCTGGGTTACCAGATACCTTCGAGGAAGTTACATCGCGACGTTGAGCAAAGCGACTTCCCGTCGTTTGCGGTGGGGCTGCAGGGCCCGCAAAGGTCAGCGGTACGAACTGCTCAAAATCGTGAAACGATCGGCGTTTCAACGGCGCGATACTGGTAAGGGTAGGTTCTTTGTCCCGTGTATCAAAATCATAGCGACAGAGTGAAAAAGTCCAGGTCTCACCCGGTTCCGGTCGTCCACCTGTGGCAGCAAAATCTTCCCAAGCTAGTCGGAACTCTAATTCCCAACCTTGGTCCACATCTTGGCGGTTGTCGAGGGTACCCTGAATCTGGACTGCGGATTCGAAATCAAATGTCTCTTTTGATCGATATTCTTGATAAGCATTAGGCCCACGTTCGGGAATGTACAGATCCATCTGGACATTTCCCGGTGTCACGTGAAATTCATAATAGCCATTGTGTCGAGTCGATGGTTTGAAGAAGACTTCGAATACATCATCGTTCCATGTCTGCCCATCGCGATCCCGGACCGTCGCTTGGAGATCTTTGTCCGCAAGTTTTGCCCAAAAGTAAATGTGATCACGATCCCATAAAATCTTAGCCTCAGTTGGGCTAAGCGTATTATTCCCCTCCTCGCCTAGCCATGCCATGCGGAAGTTTTCGAGCGTTGAGGCCTGTTCCCAAACAGGTTCGCTACCATGCCCGTCAATCGTAGGTGGTTCTGCGGCAAAATGGCAGATGTAACTATCCGTAGTGGGCTCGCTCTCAGCTGCCAACACGAAAGCGGAGCCAAGGATAGTGGTAATTTGCGCCAACAGAAAAGCAATTCGGCAGTTCATTTTCATGCTCTGGAGCATCGGACAAGGGGCATTCCACGAACAGGTCTACAGCATGTCTGGTCAAGCTACTATACTGTCTCAACCGCTTTGGTGCTGCAATCGGTGGCACTCGAATGGCGGAATGGGATGAAAAGTCTTCACCTTAGGCTTGTTTGTTTTCGCAATTCACCCTTCAGCTCTATAGACCTGATTTTGAAACAATAGGCAATATGATTCGAGCCCCCAATAAGATAATGCCTCAGGAAGCCCGATTAAGGCAAGGGGCATGGCTGTTTCTCGCCATGTTGGGAGTGTTCTTTGTTTCCTGTATGATCCTGTTTCTGCTTTACGCATTAACACGTTCAAAACCAGAGGATCTGCAGGTACCTCCTCTGGAAATTCCCATCAGTTTTCTGGGGACCACATTTCTACTGGTTGGCATTTCTGCTGCCTTACATCTGGCAGTGAAGAGTGCTCGCACGGAACAGCAAGTCGATCTAAGAAGATACGTAAGTCTCGCGTTTGTTATGTCGATCTTGTTCTTGATCTTTCAGTCGTTTGGAATGACCTGGCTTGCGATGATTCACTTTCGCATCGATAAGCCTCAAGAGACTCTCTATGCCCTCACTTTTTTCTTAGCCCTGGTGCACGCACTGCATGTTGTGGGTGGTGTCGTCTCCATTGTCTACGTGATGGTCAAAGCATGGCGGCATATGTATGACCATGAAAACTATTGGGGCGTTGTCTATTGCGCCTGGTATTGGCACTTTCTCGATGTCGTGTGGCTCTTCATGCTTATCTGTTTCTGGATTGCCGCTTTGTAACTTGGTAGGTTGTGAAGAACGTCCCCTCCTGGTACAGCTTCCCGTCGAGCATGACTAACCATCATTTACGATTTCGGACAGGCCGGAAATCTGGCTTGTGCAACCCAACGATGAGAAAGTCAACCAAGAAATGGTTACCCTTATCGACCTAATGGCTGGCCAGATTGCAGATAGGAGAACAAATCTCGCACTTGTTCCTCGCTTAGTTTATCAAGCAATCCGTCCGGCATAATGCTCTTAGAGGTCGCCTTGTATTCTTCTAGTTCTTCTTTGGAAATGGTGATGCTCTGACCGCTCGCCTCTCGTAATGTTACGATCTCTTCGTTGTCATCGACAGAAAATCCCGTGACCACACGGCCATCCGAAGTTAAAGCTTGAAACGTTCTGAAGCCTTCTCGAATCTCTTGGCTTGGTCGAAGAACGTTCAGCAGCAACGTGTTCCGATCGTCTCGGTTGTAACGGGTTAGTTCCGGTCCGATATCTCCACCTTCGTTGAACAGCTTATGGCATTTGCCACAATGTTCCGTAAACAACACCTTTCCCTGATACGGATTGCCACCACTCACATCCAGAATCTTGCTCCAACGAGTCAGTTCCACTCGAGTCGTTTCGTCATCGAGAGGTTTTGACTCCGGCAAAAGTCGATTAACTTTCTCCTGGATTTGGGTGGATGAATGGCTGGCCAGTAAGTCGCGTGTTTCGCTCCCTATCGCGGTAGCTTCGATTTTCTTTTCTTCAATCGCTTCGAGAAGGTTTAGGGCGGTTGCTTCTCGTCGTGCCATTCCCCGTAATACTCCAGCTTGCAAATCAGGGGGGAAGTTGGAGAACTTAGTGAGCAAGCTTTCCAGCATCTTCGGAGAAGAGATTCCTTCTAATGCATAAAGCGATTCAAGCCGGATAGAAGCAGGCTGATCCGATAACAGGAGTTCGAGGAGAGCATCTTCGAAGGTTCTATCGCGAATGATACCTACGGCCTGCAATAGCTTTATCTTTTCGTCTGTTGGGAAGTTGATATCCTGCAATTTGGAAAGTACTTCTTTCTTTGCTGCTGCGTCATCCAGTCGAAGACGCAAGCTGAGCGTGCCACCGCCAGATTCCAATACAGCTTCAATCAATTCGCGTGGCAAATCGAGAGAAACGCGTGACGCGGTTCCTTGATCGAAACCTCTTTGAAGTCCGGTGACGCTTTTGGGAGAATAACTGGTAGCAGCTCGATACAAGTTGGCAACATCCATGGCGTCTTTGCGAGCTTGCGTGCTGAGCAGTTTACGGACGATGCGTTCCGAGACGGTATCAACCAACCAATTTGATTTCCAGGCTCCAGGTTCTGACAACCAAGTTAAAAGTTCGCTTCGACCGGTTTGAAGATGCGGCTCTACACCCCACCACAACAAGAGACCATAATTTGGATCCTCTCCCATGGTCTCTTTGCTGGCGAGGTACTGGATCATTTTGATAGCCGTTGCGGCGTTTAGCCGTTTGGCCGTGCAGGCAAGTTGACAGAGTACCTCAGGATTTGTTTCTATCTGGGCCAACTCAAGAAGTTCATCAGAATATCTGCTGCCCGTCTCCTCCCAATCGCCGATCAGCCGCACTGCCCACATTCGAACCGCTGAGTTGGAATGCTTGAGAGCATTCAACCAATCTTGTTTACTTAGCCCCGACAAACGATGAAGAATCCACAATGCTTCTAGGGCTGATATCGATTGGCTTTGTTGCAAGATCTTTCGCAATGGCTCGATGATTTCGTCGGAACTTTCAGTCCCCTTCTGCACAAGGTATTCGCGGGCGACTGCTCGAATGGTTTGAGCGGGACTCTCCAATTGTTTTAGCTGCTCAGGCAACGACAGTTTTGCGAAGATGGCCGCTTGATTGAGTGGACGCGCTGCTTTTTTCGAGTCGCTCAAACGATAGACTCGCCCTGTACTTGAGTCGAGCATACCGAGATAGTGTT